>JANXUM010000052.1 GCA_025356215.1 Bryobacter sp.
CGATCGCGGCGAACTGCAGGCCGAAGACCTGCTCGGCATTGCTCAGCGCGAGACGGCTGACCTGGCCCGCGGTGTCGGTATCGGTGAACTCAAGCGGGTAGGCCCAGACGACGGTGGGCAGGCGTGTGCCAGCCTTGTAGCCTGCGGGCAGGTAGAGCGTGAAGCTGAGGTCGACGCCGTCGGGACGCTTGTACTGCACCAACTGCTTGGTGATTCCGCGTAGCTGCGGTGCCGGGTCGGCGAACTTGGTGAAGGCCTCCATGCCGCCCTTGCTGTCGCGGATGAAGAAGTTGGGCGCCTCGGTGGGCGACTCGCGGCGCGTTAGAAAGCGGCTGCCGTCGTCGCTCAACAGGGCCACCACAGTCTCATAGTGATCGGCGTCGCACTGGAACAGGCGCTCTTTCTTGCCCGTGACGGGGTCCAGGCGATCCAGGAAAGGCATGTCGCCCTTGGCCGTCGAGCCGACGTTGTTGTTGAGGAAGAGGTAACCGCCCGATTCGGCCAGCACGTTCTGCCCAGTGGGCAGCGTCGTCGTCATGAAGCTGCCGGGGTTGCGATATTGATCGCGCATGTTGCGCTCGTTGAGGATCTTCGCCGGCGCGCCGGGGTTCTTGGGGTCGATCATCATCGTGCGCAGCCACTGCCGCTCGCGCTCCATGTCGTTCATGATCACCGCGTTGCCCTTGGAGCTCCACAGCACTTGGCCCATCAGGCGTTCTTTGGTTTTGGTGAGCTCCACCGGCTCGCCTTTGAACGGAGCCTTGGTGACCAGCACGCGATCGCGATTGGGTACTTTTTCCTTGGGGTTGCCGCCGTCCAGCGCCTCGACCCAGTAGAGGCTCGCCGTCTCACTGGGGTTCCAGTTAACGTTGCGCGGACCGGTGGCGACGCCGGCCAGAGGGATTCGCTCCTGCATCGGCAGGCTGGCCACCTTATATTCGATCAGCCCGGAACGGTTCCAGACCTCGACCTCTTTGGGGAAGTTCTGATAGGTCAACACGTAGGAAAAAGGCTTGTGGATCTGAGTCACCAGAATGTGTTGCGCGTCGGGCGAGGGTTGCTGGCCGATCACCAGCGCGGGCTTGCCTACCAACGTGATCTGTCCGCTGACTGCGTTGACCAGAGCCAACTGCGTTTGGGCGAAGTATTCAAAGGCGCGCTCATCGTAAGGGTTCTTCAATAGGTCTTGATAGGTGGGGGTGGCTCCGGCCTTGCCCGAACTCTCTTGAATGGCGGGAGAGGTGGGCGTCACCGGCGGCTCTGGCATCTTGCCGCGGGTGGCGGGTACAAGGCGCACTAGCAGTGAGCGCGAGTCGGGCATCCAGTCGATCGTGTCGTTGCCGAAGCCCGAGTTGAGGGCGGCATTCAGCGCCGCCTTCTCGATCTTCTTTACGCGTCCGGTGGCGGTCTCTCCGACCCACAGTTCAACCGTTGTGGCGGTGTGGTTCATCATCGAAAAGAAGCGACCGTCAGGCGACCAACCCAGGCCGCTCAGCTTGGCGTTGGGGAGATCGATCTTGATCGTCTGCCCGCCGTCGATCTTCTGCAGGAAGGGCGAGTGGCCGTAAGCGGTCAGGTGCGGCCCGGAGTTTGCGGGGTCAATGCGTAGCCCGGCCAGGCGCAGCATCGGCTTGGCGAGGTCGGCGATCGAGGGATTGCTCTCCCGCTGCATGAACAGCACGTAAGTATGCGTCGGGTTGACGCTGGCCGTGGGCGTCCCCGCTGCGTTGAGCACATCGAGGATGGCCTTGGGAGGTTTCTGGTAGCCCGATTCGGCAAGGAGAGATCCAACGGTGAGGGCAATGGTCAAGAGTCGCATAGATATGTTTCGGCGTTGCTTTCTAGATACAGGTTACTCGCTTGGCTTCAATGGCAAGCGAAGGTTGTTGGTGTCTTTTCCCCGCGCGGCAAGGCGCAGGTAGAGTCCGCCGGCCAACAGCTTTGCCCGGTCGGGATCGGAAAGCGTCAGCGCGCCCTCGACGTTGGAGAAGGAATGATTGGCGATCACCGCGATCGCCGGGCCGTTTTCGTCCTTGCCTTTGCGATGTACGCTTGCAGCCAGCAGGTCGCCTTCGGCGAAGCCAGTCGCCGTCAAACTGTAGCTCAGCAAATTCGTCCCGGGATCGAGCCTGAATTTTGCAAGCACCGTGGCATTGCCTGCGCTCGCTTTCGTCTGCCAGGTGATGGGCCGAAGCGCGGACAGGGCCGGTGTTCTGGCGGGGGCGCGACGATGGTGTGCCGCCTGTTCGTAAGCGAAAGCGTAGCCGACCAACTTGGCGTCATCCCAAGCGCGGCCCAACAGTTCTAGCCCAACGGGCAATCCGTCACCGGTAAAGCCGGCGGGCATGGTGATGGCCGGGAAGCCAGTGGACGCGCTCAATTGGCACGTGACGCCGCCTTGGGGCTCGTCAATGCGGGCAGGCTTGCGGCGAAGCGTGGGGTAAGCGAGCGCGTCCAGCTTCTGATCCTCCATCAACTTCGCGATGATCTCCTGGATGGCGGTGCGCTTGGCCATCGCGATTTTGTAGTCGTGCGAGTCGCGACCCTTGCCGGCGACCCGCAGGGCGAAGTTGGCTTCGAGCGCGGCATGTGAGAGCCCGCCGCGGACGATCTCATCGAGCGAGTGGACCGGGGCCGTGGGCTGGCCCGCGAGATAGGCGGCCAAGTCTTCCTTGAATTCGAGCGCAATCACGGACGAGCCGTCGAGCGCGGCCAGAAGCTCGGGCATCGGGATGGGTACGGCAATCGCGCCTTCGCTTACCAGCGCTTGAATTCCCGCGCGAACGATGCGGATGACCTCGGCATCGTCGGAGGCGTCGCCGAAGAGCGGCTCCAGGACGCCGATGCGGGCGCCTTTCAGTGTGCCAGTCTTGAGGGCGTCGAGGAACTTGGGGCGCGCCTGACCCGTGGGGAGATCTCCAATGGTCGCATCCAGCATCGCCGCCAGATCCGCCACGGTCCGCGCCAGCGGCCCGCCGGTATCTTGTGTTGTCGACAGCGGCACAATGCCCGTGATGCTCGACAGGCCCTTGGTCGGACGCAGGCCAACCAGATTATTGACCGAGGCGGGGATGCGGATTGAGCCGCAGGTATCAGAACCCATACCGGCCGCGGCAAAGCTTGCGGCGATCGCCGCGCCGGTGCCGCCGCTGGAGCCGCCCGGGTGCCGGGAAGGATCATAAGGATTCAGCGTCTGGCCAAAGGCCGAGCCAACAGTTGTAATGCCCGAGGCCAGTTCGTGCAGGTTCGACTTGGCGAGGATCACCGCGCCCGCCTCGCGCAGTTGGCGCACCTGGACAGCGTCGCTCGAAGGGACAAAGCCGAGAAGCGCCATCGTGCCGGCGGTGGTCTGCATGTCAGCCGTGCCGTAGTTGTCCTTGACGATGACCGGGATGCCGTGGAGGGGGCCGCGGGGGCCTTTGGCCGCGCGCTCACGATCAAGGGCCTCGGCCTCCTCAAGCGCCTTCGCATTGAGAGTGATGATGGCGTTCAGCCGGGGGCCGCGCTGATCGAAGGCGGCGATGCGATCAAGGTAGGCCCGCACCAGGGCCTTTGAACTGACGCGGCCCTCGGCCATCGCTCGCTGTTGATCGGCGATCGAGGCTTCGGCCACTTCGAAACTCTGAGCTTGGGCGAGACTAAGCGCGCAGAAGACTAGCGCGCAGGCGGATTTCATCTAGCGAGGTTAGCATTGGAGCTGCTGAGTGCTGAGAGATGTTGAGAGATGTTGAGCACGTTGCCGTCGGGCGCCGCCCAGACTCCGTGACCGTCCTGTTGCAGGAACCGAGTACCTCTCGAAGACCACGCCGGCCTGGGCCGCCACATCGAAGACGACCGCTTAGGGTGCCAGCTTACTTTGCCGTCTTCAATCGATAGGTGTAAGTCGGGTAATCGAAATCATAGGCCGAGCGCTCAAGTGCCGGCTCCACGCTTTTAGCCGGCATCGCCCTGGCCAGACGCCGCTTGACTTCAGCCAGTTTCGGATCGCCCGCCAGGTTGTGTAACTCATGCGGATCGCTAACTTCGTCGAACAGCTCCTCTCCGCCGTCTTTGTAACGCGTGTAGCGCCATCGCTCATCGCGCACTGAATGGTTGTCCGGCCAGTAAGTTGTCACGGCGGGCTGGCGGGGGGCGCGGCGGTTCTCAAGTAGCGGACGCAGCGTCAGCCCGTCGTTGGCCGGGTTGGCCGGCAGACCGCAAAGGTCAACCAGAGTAGGATAGAGGTCCACCAGACTCACGGGTTGGGAACGGGCTTGGCCGGTCTGCTTGGCGGGAGGGCCGGCAATGATGAGTGGCACATGCGTGGAACGCTGCCAGAGTGTCGACTTATGTACGTGGCGCTTCTCGCCCAGGTGCCAGCCATTGTCAGACCAGAAGACCACGATCGTGTTCTTAGCGTAGGCACTGGCGTCCAGGAAGTCGAGAATCTGGCCCACCATCCGGTCGGCAAAAGTAATGCAGGCCAAATAGGCCTGGACCATGTCGCGCCATTTGCCGTCTTTGACCACGCGGTCGAATTCTTCGCGACGGGCGGCCGCAAAAGTCTGGCCTTGCGCCGGCACGTCGGCAAGGTCATCCTCGGGCGTCACCGGCAGGTTGATCCGGTCCTTGGGGTACATGTCAAAGAATTCTTGCGGTGCGAACATCGGGATGTGCGGGTGCCACAGGCCGACGCTGGCAAAGAAAGGTTTAGTGTGCGTGCGCTTGAGAAACTGGCCCGCCCAATCGACGGCGCGCATATCGCCGTACTCGGATTCGGATTTGGGCAGAACGCCCCAATCGAACTCGCCCTGGAAATCGCCGATGCCATTGTATGGATAGGCTGCGGGCATGGGTTCGCGCTTGACCCAGGGATACCACGCGGCGCGGCGGTACCAGGGGTCATCGAAGACCTGCAATTGAAATTCGTCCCACTGGTCGGGCGGATTGAATCCCGCCACGTGATGCAGCACCTTGCCCGCACCGGCGGCGTGATAGCCATGCTTGCGGAAGTATTCTGGCAGCGTGAGCGTGCCCGGCAGGGCGGGGCGCCAGTACTGCTCGTTGTCGTAGATGCCTGAGGACGACGGGCGCTTGCCGGTGAACAGGGCGGTGCGGGACGGATTGCAGACCGGGGCGGCGCAATGGGCGTTGCTGAACAGGACGCCGCGCGCGGCTAGGCGATCGATGTTGGGGGTCTTCACGCCGGGGTAGCCGCCCAGGCAGCCCACCCAATCGTTCATGTCATCGACGCCGATCATGAGGACGTTGGGGCGGGCGGGGGCGGCGGCGGATAGCAGCCCCACGCCAGCGGAAGCAAAGAATTCGCGTCGATGCATAATTCTCGAAGGCTATCATGCGCCCGTTGTAAATCCGCAGCGCATCACGTATCCTAATCGGTGCCAATATGAATCCAAACAAAGCATTATGGGAAAAGGGAGACTTCACCGCGATCGCCGCATTTATGCGCGAGTCCGGTGAAGCGCTTGTGAAGTCGATCGGAGTGACTCCGCCGCTACGGGTGCTGGACCTGGGTTGTGGCGACGGCACCACCGCGCTGCCGATGGCGAAGCTCGGGGCCGAGGTCACGGGCATTGACATTGCTTCAAACCTGGTCGAAGCGGGCAACCGTCGGGCAACCGCCGCCGGTCTAACCAACCTGAGCTTTCAAGAGGGCGACGCCTCGCACCTTGACGGAGTGCCGGATGATTCCTTCGATTTGACGGTGTCCGTGTTTGGGGCGATGTTTGCGCCCAAGCCTTTTGACGTGGCCAAGGAGATGGTGCGCGTTACCAAGCCCGGCGGCAAGATCGTCATGGGCAACTGGATCCCCGGCGACCCCACCTTTGTATCGCAAGTGCTCAAGATCAGCTCCGGCTTTACCCCGCCGCCGCCCGAAGGCTTCATCAGCCCGATGACCTGGGGCGTCGAGGCAAACATCATTGAGCGCTTCGGCCAGGCTGGCGTGCCCGCCGAACACATTTCGATGGTGCGTGACACCTTCAGTTTTACAACACCCGACCGAACGCCCGAGGAGTTTATCGACTTGTTTGAGCGCTTCTACGGGCCGACGATGAACGCGGTGGAGGCGGCGGAGAAGGCCGGCCGGGCGGGCGAGTTGCATGAGCAGCTTGTGGCCCTGGCAAAGGCACAGAACTCGGCGGCCACGGGGCTCTCGATCGCCGCGACGTTCATGCGGATTACGCTAAGCCTCTAGTTTGGCCGGTGTATTCAGGTACTTCGTAAGAGCCTGGCAGTAGTTGACAGAAACTGCCAGAGGCGATAGCTTGAAGCCATGACCTCGATGAATGTTTCGCTCCCAGAAGATCTAAAAGAGTATGTGGAGTCTCAAACGAAAACCGGCTATAGCACGCCCAGCGAATATGTCCGGGAACTGATTCGCGCCGACCAAAAATTGCGAGCTCAAGAGAAGCTGAATGCGTTGCTTTTAGAAGGTTTGAACTCAAGTGGCCCCAGTCCGCTGAACGCCGGGTTCTGGGAAGAATTGAAACGCGAAGCGCTAGTCAAGCTCGAAGGACGCAAGAAAGCCAAGGCATGATCGAGCCGGTGAGCTACCGCTCACGGGCGCGGCTCGATTTGTTGGAACAATTTGTTTGGTTTGGCGAGCATGCAAGCGTAGAGATCGCCGAACGCTTTTTCACCGCCGTCGATGAGACTTGTGCTCGGTTGGTTCATTATCCACAAAGCGGCGTACCCCATATATCGGGAGTGGGGAGCCTTGAAGGCGTCCGAAAGTCGAAAGTGCGCGGCTTCCCTCCTTTCCTCATTTTCTACCTGCCCCGGGCCGGCGGGATCGATCTGATTCGCGTTCTACATGGTGCGAGGGACCTCGACGCCATCCTGGCTGAAGCAGAGTGACCGCGTAGATCGGCGCGACCACAAGATCCTATCGCAGCTTCACGGCCTGCTTCAAGAATGGAATCGCCGCCGCGCCGTCTGTCCGGTGGACGCCGTCAAAGAAGGCCAGGGCCACGAGCCCCGGCTGAGGGGCGTAAGTGGCCAGGCGCAGGAATTCATACTCCACCCACTCGTCCGTGCCCACGGGGTCTTGATGACCGCGCTCCACCAGGAACGGGATGGGCCTGGTATGCAAGCGCAGGCCCAGGGCGGCCAACTCCGCATGGCTGGCGACGTTGGCCATGTTCCACTCGTAAATCTCGTATTCGTTCGTGAATAAGTAACTGTAAGTCAGATTGGGTGAGATCAGCTTACGGATCCATTCGTTGAAGTTGCCGCCGCAGACGATGGCTTTGAAGCGGGGATCAAAGACCGGCACCCGCAGTGCCGTTGTGCCTCCATAAGACAGGCCATAGAACACGATGTGATTCGCGTCGACAATCGGGAGCTTCTCCAGGTAGTCCAGCGTGCGGCGGTATTGGGCTTCGATGAAAGAAAACAACGAAAGGCCGCGCGGATTGGCCAGTAACTGCAAGGGACGGAAGTCGCCGCTGTAGGGGTTTTGCGGGCAGTAGACGAGGAAGCCCTCGTCCACCAAACGCTCGGCGAAGTTGCGGTAGGTGCGATAGTCTTTGCTGTCGATGGGTTGTAGGAACAACGATTCGGGGGTGCCGGCAAGCCCGTGCTGGACGATCACCAGCGGTCGCCGCTCAAAGGGGCGCATGTTTGTAGGTTTCAGCAGGACGCCTTGGGCAATCACCCCCGGCAGGGCGTCGATCGTGATCGAGACGGCGGTGAACTTGGCCGCCTCTGCGATCGTGCGCTCGCGCGGCAGCAGCGGGCCTTGGAAAACGGGCAGCACGCCAGTAACTTCGCTATGCCAGCGGCGGGCGACCTCTTTGGGTGAGGCGCGAAGCAAGATGCCACGCCGGGCTTCGGCGGCCGGGATCGCGGCCAGAAGCTGCGATTCGATCGGCGTCGTATCCTCGGTCGACCGTTCGATCTTCGACTCGTCGTGCGGACGGATGCCGATGCCAAAAGCGTTCTCCTGCGGCCGCGGGGATTCCACAGGGCCAAAGAGTTGCTTCAACGGCGGATCGAGGCGCACCTGGCGATAGCGGCGTTGGGCGTCATAGTAATGGGCCAGCTCATAGCCAAGGGGCACTTGAGCGAAGGGCGCGCCCATGCGGCGCACGCGTTCGCGTTTGCTGGGATGGATCAATCTCGGGGCGATGACGCGGACGCCCGGATAGTCTTTGCAGTTGAGCTTGCGATAGCTCAGCAGCACCAGCGTCTCTTTGGGGCGAGTGGGATCGCAGCGGTCAGCCGTGAGTAACATCGGATGGGCGGGCAGGGACTTACTCAACACCGGTTGCTTGAGTAAGTAAGCGCGGATGCCGCTCAACATCTCATCGAGGCCGGACTGTGCCATCGTCGGCGCGGCCAGCAACAAGAGCAGGCTAAGCGCTGGTCTTGCGTGTTGCGGCATCGAAGGTCACTCGCTTGGCCGTGCGCAGGCTCTCGATCGTCATCGTCAGCGCGATGGCGGTGGCCAAGCCATTCTCCACCGGCGCATTGGGTTGTTTGCGGCTCTGGATGCAATCGAGAAAATTGCGGATGTGGTCGCGCGTGGCCCGGGCGAAATTGCCGGGCACGGCGTGCTCGCGGCTGGCTTTGAGCTCGGGCGTGAGCGATTCGGGGTATAGCGACCAGGCGTCGCGCGAGACATCGAGGCGCGCCTTGCTGCCATGGAACTGCTTCAACTGATCCTGCGACGGGTGATAGCGCATGGCCTTGTAGCCGAGCGTAAAGTTGGCAAGGTAGTTCTCGGCAAATTCGAGAACGATCGTGGCCGTGTCCGGGATCTCGCTGCCCTTGAGATGGATCTGCCCCCCCACCGCCGTCACCGCCAGAGGGGCCTTGGAATTCATAAACCACTGGATGGCGTCAAAGATATGCGCCGCCTGGCCGATGATCAGGCCGCCCGAGTAGTCGTAGAAGTAATACCAGTTGAAGAAGCGCGTCTCATCCACCGGGCGTTGCGGCGACGAGCCCAGCCAGGCTTGCCAATCGAGCGGCCCGGCGAGCGCGGCGGGGTTGAGCGTGGCCTGATGATTGAGCCACCAGCTTGTCACCAGACGCACGTCGCCCAGCACGCCGGAATCGATCACTCCCTTGGCCTCCTGGAAGAGCGGGGAACTGCGGCGTTGGGTGCCCACTTGCACAATGCGGCGGGTCTGCTTCACCGCGTCGACGATCGCGTAGCCCTCGGCGATGGTGTGGCAGAGCGGCTTCTCGACATATGCATCCTTGCCGGCACGGACGGCGTCGATCAGCATCTGGGCGTGCCAGTGATCGGGCGTCGCGATGATGACCGCGTCGAGAGACTTGTCGTCCAGCATCGTCTTGTAGTTGGCGACGCCCTTGGCACCGGTGGAGGCCGCCTTCAGGCCCGCCTCAAGATTGGGTTGATAGACATCGCAGACTGCCGGGATCTGAAAGCCAATCTCTTTGAACTCGCCGGCTAGAAAGCGCCCGCGGCCCCCCGAGCCGATCAGGCCAATGTTGGGGCGGTCGTTGGCGCCCAGGATGCGCTGGTAAGAAGCGGCGGTGGCAAGGACAGTG
This sequence comes from Bryobacter sp., assembly GCA_025356215.1. Classification (GTDB taxonomy): domain Bacteria; phylum Acidobacteriota; class Terriglobia; order Bryobacterales; family Bryobacteraceae; genus Bryobacter. The sequence goes on from JANXUM010000052.1 coordinate 9,523, forward strand.
CGGCGCAGCATGCTACGGACAGTTTACTGCTTACGCGTCCAGACGCGGCCAAGAAACTGCGAATCGGGGATCTCCAGCCCGGGATTGTAGTTCGCCTCGATCCACTTCTCGATGGCCTTAAAGTGCAGGCGAGCCGGGTCTGTGTTGGGCCAGATCTTCAGCACCTCGATGTCGGGCAGGGCATGCCAGTAGATAAATTGCGGCGGGCGGCGATTCAGATCGTCCAGCTCCTTCTGTTCG
>JANXUM010000089.1 GCA_025356215.1 Bryobacter sp.
GGGTATAGAATTCGAGCATGAAGAGACGCGCTTTTACGATGACCGCTCTGGCGGCGAGCCAGGTGAGGGGGGCCAATGAGCGGGTGCGCATCGGTCTGGTGGGATGCGGGGGACGGGGCCGCTATGTGGCGGGGTTTGCCAAGGAGAACCCGAACGCGCAGTACGTCGCGACTGCCGATGTTTATTTGCCGAATGCGCAGGCGGCGGCGGGGCAATTGGGCGCTGCCGGCATCTATCAGGATTTTCGGAAGCTGCTGGCTCGCAAAGATATCGACGCCGTGATTGTGGGAACTCCCGATCATTGGCATGCGGCGGTGGCGATATTGGCGGCGCAGGCAGGGAAAGACGTTTACGTTGAGAAGCCGTTGGCGCATACGGTTGTGGAGGGGCGGAAGATTGTGAACGCCATGGAGGCGACTAAGCGGTTGATTTATGGCGGAACGCAGCATCGGTCGGCGCCGCACTTTTCGCAGGCGGCGGATTTGATTCAAAGCGGGTACATCGGCCCGGTGAAGTATGTTCGCATTTGGAATTATGTGAATCTGGCACCGGCAGCGGTGGCGCGCGTGCCGGATAGCGCGGTGCCGGAGGGATTGGATTGGGACATGTATCTGGGGGCTGCGCCGAAAGTGCCTTTTAACCAGCGGCGGTTCCTGGCGACCTTCCGGCATTTTCGGGCTTATGCGGGCGGGACCATTACCGATTACGGGACGCATCGCTTCGATACTTTGCATCAGATCATGGGGTTGAAAGGGACGGCGGCGGCACCTCGCGCAGTAAGCGCGGCGGGGGGCCGCTTGTTACTGGAGGGGGCGGGTGACGCTCCGGACCTTATGCAGGCGACTTACGAGTATGCCGACTTTGTGATGACTTACGAAGGCGTCAACTTCAATGGGCATGGCGGGGGCTTCCGGTCTCCTGGTTATAAGTATTACAACGCGACCGGGGAGCGCGATCTGCCGAACGGGATGATCTTTTATGGCACCAAGGGGACGATGGTGGCCGAGCGATTGGGATTTGAGATTTATCCAGAAGGAGGCAGCGCGCCTCGATCGCAGCCGATGACCGTGGCGGCCAAGGACGCGACGCGGGAACATGCGATGCGCTTTGTGGATTGTGTGCGCGGGGTGCAGACGCCGAACGCGACGGCACTGAGCGCGCACATGGCGACGAACATCGGGCATTTGGGGAACATTGCGCTTGAGACTGGGCGGAAGCTGAAGTGGGACGCCGTCGCCGAAAAGTTCGATGTGGCGGAAGCCAACGCGCTGCTTTATCGCACTCCGCGTAAGGAGTGGACGCTGATCTAGGGGACAATAGGGGGGAATGATTGAACACCTTCGTCCCGGGGTCCACGCGAATGACGCCCGGGTTGTCCTTTTTGATTTTGATGGCACGTTGTCGCTGATCCGCACCGGTTGGGTGGACATCATGGTGCCGCAGATGGTGGGGATTCTTGCCGCCTTAAAGACGGGGGAATCGGAAGATACGCTACGCGGGATTGTTGAGGAGTTTGTCGCCCGTCTGACCGGCAAGGAGACGATCTACCAGATGATGGAACTGGCCGAGCAGGTACGTTTGCGCCACGGGCAGCCAGAGGACCCAAAGGTCTATAAGAAGATGTACCTGGACGCGTTGCATGAGACGATCAAGGACCGGCTTGAGGACCTGCGCAGTGGGCGCGTGGCGCCGGAGGCGCACTTGGTGCCGGGGTCGCGGGCGCTATTGGAGGAGTTGCGGGGGCGGGGGCTGAAGCTGTATTTAGCCAGCGGGACGGATCATGACAATGTGGTGGAAGAGGCACAGCTGTTGGACGTGTATCGCTATTTCGATGGCGGGGTGTTTGGGGCGCTGGATGATTTGAGCAAGTTCTCGAAGGCGTTGCTGGTTAAGCAGATTGTCGAGTCGAGCGAGTATTCTGGCGCGGAGTTTCTTGGCTTTGGCGATGGCTATGTCGAGATCGAAGTGGTGAAGCAGGCGGGGGGCGTGGCGGTGGGCGTAGCGTCGGAAGAACCGGCTTGCGTGAAGGTGGATGGTTGGAAGCGGGAGCGATTGGCGGGGGTCGGCGCGGATTTCATTGTCGCGAATTTTGAGAACTTGGCGGAGCTGCGGGCGGCTCTGTTCCCGAACTGAAATGACCGTCGCGGAAATTTTGCGGGGCTTTGCAAAGCTAAATATCCTGGTGGTGGGGGACGTGTGCCTGGACCGTTGGTGCACGTACGACCCGGAGTTGAGCGAGGCATCGAGGGAGACGGGCATTCCGAGGGTGGCTGTGGTGAGCGCGGAATCGACGGCCGGGGCGAGCGGGACGATTGCCAATAACTTGGCCGATCTGGGCGTGGGCCGGGTGGCGGTGATGGGCGTGATTGGGGAGGACTTGCACGGGGATGAGTTGTTCCGGGCGCTGGGGGCGCGGGAGATCGGAGTGGACTTGATGGTGAGGTCGAAGTCGGTACAGACTTTTACTTACACAAAGTATCTTAATCGAGTTAGTGGGGTGGAGGATTTGCCGCGGGTTGACTATGTGAACGCGGCAGAGTTGAACGCGGGTGTGGAGGCGCAATTGGTGAGGGATTTTTCGGCGTACGCGCACGTGTTTGACGCGGTTCTGGTTTGCGATCAGGCGGAGACGGCGGCGGGCGGCGTGATTACCGCTGCGATGCGAGCGGCGATCGCGGCGGTGGAGAACAAGGTGGTGTGGGTCGATTCGCGGCGGCGAGCAGAGTTATTCGAGCGATGTTACCTGAAGCCAAACGCTGACGAGGCGCGGGAGGCGGCGGCGCGGGCGGGCGTGACGGGGTTGGCTGCGATGCGTGAGCGGTTGAGGCTGAAGGCGCTGGTGGTGACCGATGGCGCGCGAGGGGCGCGCGTGATCGACTCGCAAGGAGAGCGGTTGGTGGCGGGCGTGGCAGTGGGCCAGCCGGTGGATATCTGCGGCGCGGGCGATAGCTTCTCGGCCGGGGCGGCGGCGGCGTTGGCGGTCGGGGCAACGATCGACGAGGCGGTGCGAATGGGGAACCTGGTGGCGAGCGTGACGGTGATGAAGCGGGGGACGGGGACGGCTAGCCAGGCGGAAGTGTTGGCGGCGGCACGGTGACAACCGCGATGAATACACTCACAATCGATATCGGTGGGACGAAGTTTTCACTAGCCCTGTTTGCGGGCGAAGAGATGGTGCTCCGCGAGACGCATGCCACCGACAGGGGCGGGGGACCGGAGGCGATGCTGGCCCAGATTGGCGGGGTGATTGGAGTCTGGAGGCAGGAGCATCGGATCGACCGCTGCGGGATCGGTTTTGGGGGACCCGTAGATTTTGGCGCGCAGCACGTGACGCTGTCGACACACGTGGAGGGGTGGAGCGGGTATGGGTTAGTGGAGGAGATCTCTGGACTTGCAGGGGCGCCGGCGGTGATGGACAACGACGCGAACGTTGGAGCGCTTGGCGAGGGGATCTATGGCGCGGGGCGGGGGGCGCGGCCTCTGTTCTATATGACTTTGTCGACGGGGATTGGCGGGGGAATTTTGACTGAGCAAGGGCTGTATCGCGGGGCGGATTGGTACGCGGGGGAGATTGGACACTTGACGGTGCGGCCCGGCGGGCCGGAGTGTTTGTGCGGCGCCTTTGGGTGTCTGGAGCGGATGTGTTGCGGGTTGTGGCTGCAGCGCGATCATGGGCGGGAGGCACGGGAGTTGATGTTGGACGCGGCGTTTGTGGAGAAGTATGTTGTCGATTTGAGTTTGGGCCTGAAAGCGGCGATCATGATCCTGAACCCGGCGCGGGTGGTGATAGGCGGGGGGATCAGCAAGGCGGGGGAGGCTTTGTTTGAACCGTTGCGGCGGGAGTTGCGGCGGCAGATTACGGCCTGGTCGCGGGCACGGATTGATGTCGTTCCGGCTGGGTTGGCCGATGACAGCGTTTTATACGGCGCACTTGCGCTGGCGAAAGAGACTTATCCAGAATGACTTACACAGAGAATTACCGGAACTTACTAATTGAGACGTTGAACGGCTTGGATTTAAGCCGTGTAGACGAGGCGATTGCCTGGTTGACGGAAACGCGAGACGCGGGGCGGACGATCTTTATGACGGGGAACGGCGGGAGCGCGGCGTCGGCATCCCACTTTGTTTGCGACATGCTGAAGGGGGCAAGCTTTCAAAAAGAGAAGCGGTTCCGGATACTTTCGCTGCACGACAACATGCCGACCTTGACGGCTTACTCAAACGACGTCGATTATCACGACGCGGCGCTGGAGCAGTTGAAGAATTTTGCCGTGGCCGGGGATGTGGTGATCGCGATCAGCGGGAGCGGGAACTCGCCGAACGTACTGCGGGCGGTGGAATACGCGAACTCAATCGGGTGCAAGACGATTGGGTTGACGGGGCGCGACGGGGGCAAGCTGGGACCGCTGGTTCAACTTCAAATTCATACGGTCGATCCGCATATGGGGCGCATTGAAGACGCGCACATGATCGCGCTGCATATGATTTGCTACCAGTTTATGGAAGCGGCGTAGTTACTTTTTAAAGAGGCTGTCGAAGGCGGCGCGAGCCTCTTGCGAACTCTTGGGCGAGGAAAGCTGCTCAAGAGTGGGCGGCGTGCCGTTGTGGGGGCCCGCAAAGCCGCCGGCGGGGCGCTGAGTTGGGGTATCGCGGGCCACGGTCACCTGCGTCTTAAACATGGTGCACTCGTTGGCAAGATCCTTCTTGTTGATCCGCTCGGGAATGGGCTTGAGACATTGGAAGCGAGTGGACGAATCGAAGTAGGTGCACTGCTTGCAGCAGTGAAGCGCCGAGGAGCACTTGGGGCACTTTGCGGAGAAGTCCAGCGCGTTGAGGATCGTGGTTGAACAGTTCCAACAGCGAGAGGCGGTGACGCTTTCCACAAGGCGTGGAAGGCGAGGCCCAGTTATATCGATGGAAGGCTTGGGCCCATTGAATTTGGGCCGGTCGTCGCGGCGTTCGTGATTGCCAGGACCGCTGTCCTGATAGCCGCGTTGCCCGTATTTACGGTCATTGTCCATGCGGAATGGTTACTCCTAATCGAGGCGTGCCGTGTGCGGTGAATGCGCCGTTCGAGATCAACAGTTCGAGATCAATACTTCGGAATCGACAAAGGGAGAGTGGGACGGCTTCGACTGGCTGCGCGCCGATACGAGGGGTGCGCGTTGCGTCGAGCGGGTGTCCACCTCTTGTGTATCACAGAACGCGACAAGAAACCAGCAAAATGGTTTGGGCCGAAGGAATTTAAGCCCAGCGGATGGGATCTCCGCAAGGCCGGGTGAGCGGCTCGGTGAGATGGTCTGGACATATGCGGACGGCATATCCCAAGCGGCCCGTCTGCGTCGGGATGTAGTCGGCTTGAAAGACACAGGCGGAGTCTTTACGCTCGGTGGCGCGAAGAGTGATGACTTCTGTGCGGTCGAGGGTACCATCGACTGAAACCTGCCCGACGAGGGCTTCGACGCGGACGTCTTCCGGCTCAAGACCGGCGAGGTCGACAACGGCTCGGAAGGGTACCGATTGGCCGCTGATCATCAGGCCAACAGGCTTAGTGCTGGGGTCGACAAACTTGACGCGATCCCAGGAGGCGCGGATGCGTTGAGTCCACTTGGCTTTGGTGCGGGCGGGCCGCCAATCGTCTTGACGATACTTGGTGGCGGTGCCGTATGCGGGCTCATACAGGCGGTGCATATATTCCTGGATCATGCGCTGAGCATTGAACTGCGGGCTGATCTTTTGGATGCACATCTTGACGCGATCCATCCACTGGGTGGGGATGCCGTTCTCATCGCGGTTGAAGTAGAGCGGAAGAATTTCGTTTTCGAGAATGGAGTAGATGCCGGTGGCGTGGAACTCGTCCTGGCCAGGCTCATAGTCTTCACGATCGCCGAGGGCGAAGCCGAGGCCGGGCTCATAAGCCTCGTCCCACCAGCCGTCGAGGATGCTTAAGTTGGGAACGCCATTAATGGCGGCCTTCATGCCGCTGGTGCCGCAGGCTTCCTCGCCGCGGCGGGGGTTGTTGAGCCAGAGGTCGACGCCCTGGACCATCTCGCGGGCCACTTGGAGGCTGTAATCTTCGACGAAGAGGAGGTGCTGGGAGAGCTCGGGATCGCGCGAGAGTTGGACGATCTCGCGGATGAGAGTTTTGCCGGGGTGGTCCTTGGGATGGGCCTTGCCGGCGATGATGATCTGGACGGGACGGTTCTTGGAGTTGAGAAGCTTTTTGAGGCGTGCCACGTCGCTAAAGATCAGCGTGGCGCGCTTGTAGGTGGCAAAGCGGCGGGCGAAGCCGATGGTGAAGGCGTCGGGATCGAGAACTTGCTCTAGACGGCGAAGCTCGGAGGCGCTGGCATTGCGCCGGTCGGCGGCGCGCACCCCGCGCTCACGAACGAACTGCACAAGCTGACGTTTTTGTTTGCGATGGACTTCCCAGAGTTCACGGGAGGGAATGTCTTTGACGTCGTCCCAGATCTTGGGGTCGGTGTAACGCTCGCGCCAGTCGGGCTGGAGATATTGGTCGTAGAGCATGGCGAGTTCGCCATAGAGCATGGTGGGAAGGTGAATGCCGTTGGTGACGGAGGTGATCGGGATTTCACTCACCGGAAGCCCGGGCCAAAGATCGGCCCACATCTCTTGCGAGACGGCACCGTGAAGGATGGAGACGGCATTGCGGTAGGCGGAGGCTTTCATGGCGAGGATGGCCATCGAGAAACGCTCAGAAACATCGCCGGGGTTCTTGCGGCCGAGGGCGAAGAACTGATCGAGGGGGATCTTGGCATCGTCGCAATAGGCGCTCAGATATTCAAAGACAAGGCCACCGTCGAAGAGGTCGATCCCGGCGGGGACGCTGGTGTGGGTGGTGAAGATGTTGCTGCCGCGAGTGACCTCGAAGGCTTCGGCAAAGGTGAGCTTTTCGTCCTCCATGAGGAGGCGCATCCGCTCGAGGGGCATGAAGGCGGAATGGCCTTCGTTCATGTGGAAGACGTTGGGCTTGAGACCCATGGCCTTAAGAGCGCGCAGGCCGCCGATGCCGAGGACGATTTCCTGACGGATGCGGGTGACGGAGTCGCCGCCGTAGAGTTGGTCGGTGATGTCCCGATAGCCGAGGTCTTGGTTCTGAGGGATGTTGGTATCCATCAAGTAAAGCTTTACGCGACCGACCATCATGTGCCAGACCTTGATGGAGACCAAGCCGGCGGGCATCTTGACAGTTACTATCAACTCAGTGCCATCGGCTTGCAGAACCGGAAGGACGGGGAGTTGGTAGAAGTCGTTGATGGGAGTGCGTTCCTGCTGCCAGCCATCGGAGTTAAGGCTCTGCTGAAAGTAGCCTTTTTGATAAAGCAAGCCGACGCCAACTAGCGGGTAATTCTCATCGCTCGATGACTTCATGTGATCGCCACTGAGGACGCCGAGGCCGCCGGAGTAGATAGGCATGCATTCGGCAAGGCCGTACTCCATGGAGAAGTAAGCGACGAGGCGATCGTCGGTGTAAGCTGGCGGGGCTTGCATGTAGGCGTCAAAGCGTTCGCATGCGCGTTGGTAGACGGCGAGATAACGGGGATCGGAGGCGGCTTTTGCAAGGACTTCAGGGCGTAATCGGCTAAGCATCAGTACCGGATTATGCGATTCGCGCCAGAGGACGGGGTCGAGGCGGCGGAAGAGAGCGCGTAACTGATGGTCCCAACTCCAGAGGATATTTGTCGCGATTTCGGGGAGTCGATCGAGCGCCTTTGGCAGGGCTGGACGGACAAGAAACTCAGAGATGGGCTGTAGTTGAAACGGCATGATTGTATGTGATTGAACTAAAAGTACGAGTTGAGATTTACGTGGAGCGGCTGTCGCGAATGAAGCTTGGGAATGTTAAGATCCGAAAAAAGTCATTCAGTATAAAAAGTTTAAGATATCACTCGGCAGATGAAACTGAGCGCACAGGCGGAGTACGGGCTACGATGTCTACTACAAATGGCAAGCTGCGACGACAAAGCTAAGTGTAGTATACCGGAGATCGGTCCGGCTGAAGGTTTGTCGGTCTCCAACGTGGCGAAGCTCATGCGCTTGTTGCGACTGGGTGGTTTTTTAAAAAGCGTGCGAGGCCAGCACGGAGGGTACGCATTAATGTGGCTGCCGTCGGGAATTCTACTGGGGAGCATCCTTGAGTCGCATTGGGGGAGGGATTCCGCATGACGTTGGCAGACCTGCCGACGAAGGAAGGTCCGATGCAAGAGTTGTTGGAAGAACGGCACGGCAAACTGGTGCTGCCGCACGGGCACTCGGACAGCGGCAACCAAGTCGGTCACAATAAGTGCAGGGGATGCATTCTTCGAAAATGACTGGTTCGGGCATGGGGAGCTTTTTAGCTTCGCGCTGGATGCTGTACGGTCCAGTGGCGTTGGTGGCGGGGATTGTCGTTGGGGGAGCCTGGTACGGCTACGGGGAATATCAGCGGCGAGAGCGGACGGCGGCGGAGGCGCGGCAACCGAAGGCGGCTGTTGACGTACTCAGTCAGAATTTCACCGGAAAGACACGCGCGCAACGGACGGTCGCGGTGGCGGCACCTTTGGAGGGAACACTGGAATCGTTGGAGGTGACGGACGGCGACGAGGTGTTTGAGGGGCAGTTACTGGCGCGGATCCGGAACACGGGGATGGAGGCGGCGAAACAGCGGTCGGTTGAAGACCTGGACAGGGTGAAGGGGAAACTGAGCGATCTGGAGAGCCAGGTACTGGCGGCGAGATTGGAAGCAAGCCGGGCGGGGGCGGATCTGACGAGGGTGCGGCTGGAATACGACAACGCGTCGCGGGCATATGAGCGGCAGCAAAAGTTGTACCGCGAGGGGGCAACGGCGCGCAAGACTTACGAGAAGGCGGAGGCGGAGTATCGCACGTTGGCGGGGGAGACGAAGGGAATGGAGGAGGCGGCGGCGCGGAGCGAGGCGCAAGTGGCGAAGCTAAGCGCGGCGGTGGAGGAGGCCAAGGGGCGGGTGGCGGAGGCTGTGGCGGAGTTGGAAGACGCCGATGCGGAGATGCTGCTGGGCGAGGTGAAAGCGCCCGTATCGGGCCTGCTCATTGGGCATGCGAAGAACGCGGGGGACGAAGTGACGCGCGATCTTGCGAAGCTATTCGAGATTGCCACGGAGCTGACGGCGATGGAAGTGGTGGTGGAGATTCCGCCAGTTGTAGACAAAAGGGTGTCGGTGGGCGCGAGGGCGCTTGTCCAAATCAGCGAAGCGGGGGAGGCGGCGCTGAACGGGACGGTTCGCGAGGCGGCTGGAGGTAAGGCGGTGGTGGAGTTTGTTTCGCCGAGCGCGGCGGTGAGGCCCGGGATGAGCGCTCAGGTTCGATTTCTCGAAGAGCGCCCGCGCTAAGGGCGCTTCGAGGGATCGCCGGTGGGCGGCGGAGCGTGGTCCTCTTTAGCAGGGGGACCAAGGATAGCGGTGAGGATCGGCTTCAGGGAGTCGGCCCAGATCTGGTAGGTCTTGAGGGTGGGGTGGAGTTTGTCGGCATTCATGGTTCCCGCGACGAGAGTGCCGCGTTCGTCGGCCAGTTGTGCGTTGAAGTCTAGGAACTGGAAGCCGGATTCAGCGGCAACACGGGCGAGGCCGAGATTGACATCGCGAATGACAGGCATCCAGGCCATGTTGTCGTTTCTGGGGAAAAGCGCGGTAACGACGATTTTCGATTGCGGCGACTTGGCATGGAGCGCCGCGACGATGGCGGCGACGCCGCGGATGGTGTCGGCGGCATCCGCGCCCGCGCCAACGTTATTGGTGCCCGCCTGCAGGACGATCAGCTTGGGAGTGAGCTTGCCGAGTTCACCGTTGGCGATGCGCCAGAGAATGTTCTGCGTCCGGTCGGCACCCCAGCCGAAGTTGGCCGCATTCCAGCCGGTAAAGTTTGAGCTCCAGTTGGCGAGGAGCTCTGGGTAGTCGATGGCGCCCCAACGGCGTGTAATGGAGTCGCCAATGAAAAAGGCATCGATGCCACCGGCCTTGGCCTTTTGGAGTAACTGGCCGTGAGCGGCGATGGAGTTGGCGTCGAGGCGCGGGGCGGCGACGTCGGGGGCAATGGGAGGAAGGGGCGGCGCAGTGTACTTAAAATGCCGGGAAGTCCACGGGATAAAGTAAGCCCAGTTGGGGCCGTCGGTATGTCCCCCGTCATGCTGACGCCAGGCAAGGATACCATCGAGAAGACCGAAGTTGACGGGCGGCATCTTGGCTGTTGTGTAAGTCGCAACAACGCCGAGGTCCTTGGCCCCGAGTAACTTGTAAGTCGCGCCCGCGGCGACCGTGGCCATAAAGCTGCCTTGTTGATCGAGCCATTTGGCATCGCCTCTTTCGGGCACGCCATAACTGATGAAGGTGGGGCGGGGAGCGCACAGCGCGATCAGTTGGTGCGAATCGACCGGAATGTCGCCGGCGTTCCTGGATCCGAACGCGGCATCCGAAGCGCCGTACTTGAGAAAATTACCCGCCATCCAGTGGTACTCGCCAGAGCCGGTGAGGTTTTCGACGGCTTCGCCGAAGTTGCGGCGGTGGGGCTTGGCGCCGCCTTCACCGGAGGAGCCGACGAGGGCGGCGGCGAAGCGAGGGTCATAGGCCATCGTGACCAACGCGGCTTTACCGTAGCGGGATACGCCTTCGATGCCGACATGTTTGGAGTCGACGGCGGGATCGGTTTCGAGAAGGTCGAGCGCGCGCGAAGCACCCCAGGCCCAGGCGCGGAGGGCACCCCAATCTTCGGGCTTGCGCGGTTTGCCGTGGTTGGCGAGACCGATGACGCCTTTGGTCAGGCCGGCTCCGTTGTCTGCTTGGACGCTACCCGGATTGATCGCGGCGTAGCCCCACCCGGCACCGATAAGTTGAACGTTGGCGGGCGGCTCTGTTTGCGGAAGGGTGGCGAAGCGGGCAAAGGCGGCAGGCAATGGGTCTGACGGAAATGCGGCGCGACCGAACATGATCATGACCGGGACGGGCTTGGTCGCAAAGCTGGGGGTGACGACAACAAGTTGGATATCGACGGAAATTTCCGGGAAGGCGGAGTTGTCAATGTGGCCTTTGAACTCACGGGCAACCACGGGCCAAGGGCCGACTTTGTCCTCGGTTTCACGGATGACGGACCACGTCACTTTGGGAACATTCGCCGGTACGCGGCCGAGGACTTCCCGGTCGAAATCTTCAACGATCTCCGGGCGGCGCTGGGTCCACCAGGCCTGTGAGGTAGCGACGGGAGCGCCAGATTTGAGGCGGAGGATCTCGGGGTAGGTGGGGAAGGGGTTGGCTATAGATTCGTCGTAGTTGGCGTGGTTGGGCGCGGCATCGTTGCCGCTGGGACCGGGGCGGAGGGCGCGGATGCCGAGTTGGTCCATCATGTTGCGATGGTCATCTGCGGCAGTCCGAGGGGCTTGGGCGTGGAGGGTGAGGGAGAGGGCGGCGTAGGCGAGGAGGCGGTGGGATGTGGGCATGGCGAGGAGAGTCCAGAGATTTCGTTGTGAAACCAATATATCCGCTGCGACCCCGAATTGCGCGGAATCGCGCATCTCAAGCCATTCAACGACTTACTTGCTTTTGCCTATTTCTGTAACCGCCATACAGGGACTGAACGCGTTTTTCCAGGGAGCGGGCTCGGTGAGCGTGACAAACGACATGGTCGGCGGGTCCTTCAGCAACGACCCAAACACGATCACACTTGCCGGTATCGGGCTGCTTAGCAGCGTCGCTAACAGTTCGGAGGTCTTGAGCGGTGCGGTCCGCAATCCGTTTCAGATTTTGGCGTCTGTGACGGCGATTTCCGGATCCCCTCTGGCCGTTCAAGGTTGTTATGCGGTGACCTATACGTTTACCGGAAGCGGGACGCCGTTTGGACCGGGGTCCGAAATGAAGTCGCTCCGAATGCCTACCGTGCTGATAGTTGGCGCGATGGGCTGAACCGTCGACGGCGTGGCTACTCGCGGCTAGCCTGGCGGGCTGTGGAGCTACTCTCCGAAGACGTACTTCGAGAACCAGTTGAGGTTTTCGTCCATCACGTGCATCGCCTCTTTGGGATGATTGATGCCGTGGCCGAAGCCCTTGTACAAGACGAGGCGCGTCGGGACTCCTCGGTCTTTAAGGCCTTGATAAAGCTCGAAGGCGTTGGGTGGGGGGACGCGCTTGTCGCTGTCGCCGTGCTGGATCAGGACGGGAGCTTTGGCGGTGTTGATGTAAGTCATGGGCGACGTCTTGCGGTAGATTTCCATATCTTCCCAGGGCGTCGCCTTTAGATATTGGCGGGTAAACGGATGGATGTCCGTACTTACGTAGTAAGTGACCCAGTTAGAGATGCCGGCGCCGACGCTGACCGCTTTGAAGCGATCGCCATGGGCGGTGGCAAGAAAGGCCGAGATGTAGCCGCCCTGGCTCCAACCCATGGTGCCGACTCGCTTATCGTCGATGAAGCCTTGGCCGACGAGATGATCGACGCCACTGAGGACGTCCCAGGCATCGCCGACGCCCAAGTTGCGCACGTTGAGCGCGCGGAATCTCTCGCCGTACCCAGCAGAGCCGCGGTAGTTTGGCTTGAGAACGATTGCACCTTTGGCGACGAATTGCTCGACGGGGTAGGTGCTGTCGGGAGCGAGAGTTGGCAGGTCGATACCGGTGGGGCCGCCATGGATGACGACCAACAACGGGTATTTTTTGGTCTTGTCGAAGTCCTGCGGTTTGTAGAGGACACCCTCGATGGTTTCGCCGTCTTTGCTTTTCCAGGAGACGAGTTCGCGGTTGGCGGGCTTAAAGGCGGCCCACTGGCTCTTGAGATTGGTAATAGCCTTGGGTTGCCAATACAGGGCAGGTGTGACATAGACTTCAGCGTTGCCATTCACCGGAGCGCCGACAAAGGCGGCCTTGTCGACGGCCTTGTTGAGCGTGACACCGGTGAGGTTCCACCCGGAACCGATATCGAGGGCGCGGGGGTTGCCGCCTTTGGGGTTTGCGAGGTAGACGCCGGAGGCGGTTTTCTTCCGCCCGGTGAAGACGATCCCGCGGGAGTTCCAGTCGACGATTTGAGGTTGCTCGTCAAAGTTGGCGGTAATGTTCTTGGGCTCGCCGCCGGCGATGGAGCGGACTTCGATATGAGAGTTGGCGTAGAAGCCGTTTTCAACTTCGCCGACCGTGGTGTAGGCGATGCTCTGGGAATCCGGAGACCAGTTGAGGTTGCCGAAGGAATTGCGGGTAGTGGCGAGAGTGCGGCGGGCTTTGGATGCGATCTCAAGGATCTCGATCCTGGCGCCGGAGGTTGAGAGTTCGGGATTGAGTTTTGAGGTAAAGGCGAGGGACTTGCCATCGGGTGAGACCGTGAGCGCGGTGACGTGGAAGGAGCCTTCTGTGAGGCGCTCGGCCTTCTGTTTGATGGCGTCGCCCACCTTAACGCGCCAGACGTGGGACATGGTGTGGGTGTCATCGATCACAGTGAGTTCGCCGTATTTTTTCTTGAGGTCTTTGGCGGCGGAGGCTTCAGGATCGGGTGCGGAGAAGTAGATCCAGTTGACATCGCGCCACTCGAAAGCGCCGACAGGGGTTTCGTGATCGGTGAGTTGGAGGGCTTCGCCGCCCCCGACAGGAATGATGTAGAGTTGCTGCTTGCCGTCGCGGTCGGAAGAGAACGCGATGCGCTTGGAATCGACGGACCACTCGGGAGCGTTGACCGACTTGCGGCTGGCGGTGAGCTTAAGGCTTTTGCCCGTGGCGAGGTCCGCAATGTAGAGATCGCTACCGTAGGCATTCTCTTCCCAATCGGTGCGCGAAAGCAGATAAGCGACGTGGTTGCCATCGGGAGAGATGACCGCGGCAGAAGCGCGCTGCATGGAGAGAGCGTCTTTGGCGGTGGGGGCTTGGGCCAACGCCAGCGCGGCCAGAAGCGGGAGGATCAGAATTCGCATTGATCTTAGAATACGCTGGAGATTATGGAATTTCTTGCCGCTTCTCTGCTTGAGCTCATCACCCAGACCTCTGTGAACCTGCCGCCCGATGTGAGGGCCGCGATGGGGACGTCGATTGCGTCCGAGACGCCAAACACGCAGAGCGCGCAGGCATTGAGCATTATCGCCTCGAACATCGACATGGCGGTGGAGGACGAGGGTCCGATTTGTCAGGACACGGGGATGCCGACCTTCTTGATCCATACGCCGGTTGGTATCAACCAGATCGCCTTGAAGAAGGCGGTGAAGGAAGCCGTGGCAGAGGCGACGCGGCGGGGGAAGCTGCGACCGAACTCGGTGGATAGTTTGACGGGGAAGAATTCGGGTGACAACCTGGGGCCCGAGACGCCGGTGATTCACTTTGAGCAATGGGAGAAGGATCAGATCGAGGTGAAGCTGTTGTTGAAGGGCGGCGGCTGCGAGAACAAAAACATCCAGTACTCGCTACCGGCGACGCTGGAGAACGTGGGCAAAGCGGGGCGGGATTTGGAGGGTGTGCGCAAGTGCATTTTGCACGCGGTGTGGCAGGCGCAGGGGCAAGGTTGCGCGCCGGGGGCGCTGGGAGTTTGCATTGGGAGTGACAGGGCGCATGGGTATTGGCTGGCAAAGGAGCAGTTGTTCCGGACGCTGGACGATGTGAACACCGACCCGATGCTGGCGAAGCTCGAGGCCGAGATCATGGAGGAGGCAAACAAGATCTCGGTTGGGGCGATGGGGTTTGGCGGAAAGGCAAGTTTGATCGGCTGTAAGATTGTCGCGGCCAATCGCCTTCCGGCCAGTTTCTTTGTAAGTGTGGCTTACGATTGCTGGGCCTTCCGCAGGCTGGGCGTGTTACTGGACCCTGTAAGTGGGGCCATTACTCAGTGGCTGTATCGGGACCCATCGCGCGTAGTTGAGAAAATGGCTGAGGGGAGCGGATTTGCGCTGAGCGGACGCGAGGTTGTGTTGACGGCACCGATCACAGAGGCGCAAGTAAGGGCCTTGAAGGTGGGGGACGTGGTGTTGATTCGCGGGCGAGTTTATACAGGGCGGGACGCGGTGCACGCGCACTTGATGAACACCCCGCCGCCAGTGGACCTGAACGGGCAGATCATTTATCACTGCGGGCCGGTGATGATGAAGACGGGTGACACCTGGACGGTGAAGGCGGCAGGGCCGACGACGTCGAGCCGCGAGGAGCCGTATCAGGCGACCGTCATCGAGCGCTATGGCGTGAGAGCGGTGATTGGCAAGGGCGGAATGGGAGCCAAGACCAGCGCGGCGTTGAAGCAGTTTGGGGCCGTGTATCTGAACGG
>JANXUM010000161.1 GCA_025356215.1 Bryobacter sp.
CCCGTCGGCTTCGGCGGCGGCCCCGCCGCGATGCGCTTCGTATCATCCTTCTCGCTCACCGAAGGCACCCGCGGCCGCCCTCAGATCGTCGAGCTCTTTGTCGATGCCAATCCCAAAGGGGGCTGGCGTCTCTTGCTCAACGAGCGTCCCTATCTCGGCAAGCCTAGCCTGACTCTCGGTTGCGGGGCACCCTCCGTCGTCACCCCTTCTTCGTTCATCCTCGCCGATCGCCTCGCCCGCTGCCAATTCTTCTACCGCAGAACGGAACACGATACGGGGGCCGAAGTCTGGAGCCCCAATTGGACTGTTCCTGAATGGCCATCGGCCATCCGCCTCGAAATGGTGCCGCTGCAATTGGTTCCCAACCAGATCCAGCCGGCCACCGTCGTCATCCCAATTCAGGTCTTCAACCTCAACACGAACAATGCCAACTGATCGATCCAACTCGCGCGGCACGGCTCTTCTGGCCGTCCTCTGGCTCACGGCCGCTCTCTCCGCCATCGCCTTCAGCGTTGCCGATACCGTTCGTGCCGAAACCGAACGCGGCATCGCGGCACAAGAAGGCATGCGCGCTTATTACCTCGCCCGGGGCGGCGTCGAACGCACCTTGTTTGCCATCCGCAACGCCAACGACGGCACCAGCGGCTCCCCCGCCGAGCGCTACGCCAACCGCCGCCGGATCTACTATCAGGAACCCACCGGCGACGTTCTCGTTGAGCTCATTTCAGAAAGCGGCAAGCTCCCCCTGCGCGCGCTCACGCCCGACGTCCTCTACCGCCTGCTCTCGATCTTCGGCGAAACCCCCGCCTCCGCCAGCGCCATTGTACAGAGCGCCTTCTCCCCCGCGCTCGCCCCCATCGCCCCCAGTCCACAAAATTCCGCCGCCGGTCCGGCTTTTCGCCCGGCGATCGCGTCTATGGAAAATGTCGAAGAACTGATGCTTGTGCCGGGAATCACCTCAGAACTGCTCTATGGGCGCTACAATCGCCTCCCCGATGGCCGCTTGGTCAACGCCGGGGGCCTTGCCGATTGCTTGTCCCCACATCTGGATAAGGCCGCCGCTCTCGATTTCTACAGCGTGCACCCCAGTCTGCTCCAAGCGACGGGCGTACCGCCGGACACCGCCCGTGAGTTCGCCGACCTGCGCCGTTCCTACTTTCAACCCCTGGCCGCCTTCACCCAGTGGCAACTCTCCCATCCCATTCCGCTCCGCAACGAGCTCGGCGACGTCTTTCAGATCCGCGCCACCGCCCGCGTCCGCACCCCCAACGGAACCCTATCCGAGACCCGCCGCACCGTGTCCCTCATGATTCAGTATTCGACCCCGAATCCCCGCCGCTTCTGGATCAGCCCCTGGACTCATCTGCGCTGGTATGACCAAGCCTTCAGTGACGTCGCAACTTCAAACGCCGTATGGGCCAAATCATGACCGTCGAAACGCCCCTTCTCGCCTCGGAAATTCCGCACCGCACAGAGATCCCGTTCCTCAGTAAGTGGACCAGCTTCGGCACCGGCCTCGGCATTGAGATCGGCCTCTCCAGCCTCTTCGTCACACTCACCCGCGTCCGCCCCGGCGGCATCCAGGTTCTCGACGCCTTGGAGATTCTGCGCTATCGCGAACGCCCCGCCGCCGAATGGGGCACCGATTTTCAAAGCTTCCTCTCCCAGCACAAAATCCGCCATCTCTCCGCTACCGTCGTCCTGCCTTCCGCCGACGCTGTCTCGCGTTCGCTCTCGCTTCCCGGCGTTCCCGACAAAGAACTCGCCGCCGCGGTCAACTATCAGCTTGACGGGCTCCATCCCTTTGCCGAAGAAGAGGCCGCCCACTCATACAGCCGCCTCGCCGCCCCCCACGCCTCCACGCTGGCCGTCGCCATCTCGCGTAACGCCGTCATTGAGGATTACGCCACTCTGTTCGATGAGGCCGGCGTCGCCGTCGCCGCCTTCATCACTCCAGCCGCCGCCATCTACTCCGCCCTCCGCCTCATGCAGTTTCCCCCGGCCGATGCCTTCCTCGCCGTTCACGACGACGATCGCGGTCTGCTCATCTACGGCGAAACTCCCACCAGTCCTCTGTACTGCGTCCCCTTCGCTCAAGACCTTGCGCGCGCCACCGGCGCCG
>JANXUM010000167.1 GCA_025356215.1 Bryobacter sp.
TACGCCAAACATCGCATTAAGGGTGCGATTCTAGACAGTCTGCGGCAGCTTGATTGGGCCTCGCGCGATTTGCGCCGCCGGCACAAGCAGGTCGAGGCCGTGACGCGCGACCTCGCCTCTACGTTGCACCGCAACCCGACCGAGCACGAAGTGGCTCAGAAGATGGGCGTTGAGGTGGAGCGCTGGCGCCAGATGATGATCGATCTGCGCAATGTCGGCCTGGTGTCGGCCTCGACGCGCAGTAATGACAGTGAAGATCTGCCAGCTCCTGACTTCCCGACGAGCCCGGACCACCACCCTGATTCGATTTGCGCACGCGAGGAACTACGTTCGTTGCTGGGCACCGCGCTCAATACGCTACCCGAGCGCTATCAGCGCGTGGTTCTGCTCTACTACACCAGTGAGTTGACGATGAAGGAAATCGGCGGCATGCTCGGTATCAACGAAAGCCGCGTCTCGCAAATCCATAAGGCCGCCCTTGAGAAGATGGCCAACGCCCTCGGCCAAGCCGGGATCAGTTCCGCCGCCGCGTTCTAACGCGCTCGGTCCAACACCGACAGCGTCCAGCGTCCGTCTTTTCGCGAGAACTGGGCGCGCGGCATCAAGGGGCTGCGGAGGTTGGCGGATTGCACAAAGCCACGGACGCCCGAGGCCGTCTGTACTTCGACCCATCCGAAACCGCCATTTTCCAGAGGGTCCCCGATCTGTTTGACGATGTCGAAGGCGAGCGTGGCGACTGGCCGTGAGTCCCGCGATGGCTTTTCAAGCAATGGCAGGGCGTCGCGCAAAACCACCAGATGATTGTTGGGGTCCAGGTCTCTGGGGAATTTCCACACGACATAGGGCGAAACGTAGATCCCCGGCGCCTCGCGAAAGAAGCCCAGATCCATGAGGTCTGCCAAGACCTCCCAGACCGCGCCGTCGATTTCTCCCACTCCCCAAGCCACGCGAAACTTTTCCCACCCGCGCTGGTCCTTGCCGGCGTCGTTCGTCGTAATCACGGATGAGTCTACCAACTTGCGCAGCGCCTTCTCATCGCGCTTGGAGACCGCCGCCTTCAGCTTGCCGATGTAGGCGTGGAAGGCGCCGTCCCGGCCCTCGTCGCTCACCGGGGCCAGACGCGGAGCGTTTACCTGGAGTGCGAGCATAACGATGGCGGAAGCAACCGTCGCAACCGTTGCAACCGTCGCAATCATTTGACGTCGATGGAGTAGGGCATCCAGCGCAGCATTCCGCCCTGCCGCAGTGCAGGCCGCAGCGCGCGGCGCAGCTCGTCGGCAAAGGGCGGCTTGTCGATCTTCAATACCGCGCCGAAGGCAGTCTCGAATGCGGCGCTGGTCAGCTTCTCCTCCGAGAACCATTTCTCAAGAGTGCTTTGCGTCGGTGGATAGGGCACCAACTGGAGCTTGGCATCGGCGGCAAACTTACCTTTCTTGCGCAACTGCGCCATCGCAGCGTCGATGCCACCCAGCTCATCGGTTAGGCGCTTGGCCTTGGGGTCCGAAGCGATCCAGGCCCGGCCTTGAGCCAACTCTTCAATCTCCTCAACCTTGGCCTTACGTCCTGCCGCGACCTTGGCCACAAAGGTTGTGTAGCTGTGTTCAATGCCGGCGCGGATCTTTTTGCGCGCCATGTCGCTCATCGGTTTGTATTCGACGTCGAGGTCGGCGTTCTTGCCGCGCTGCACGCCGTCCTTGGTGAGCCCAATCTTCTCGTAGAGACCCTTGAAATTCGGTTTGCCGTAGACGACACCGATCGAGCCGGTAATGGTGCCCGGATAGGCGAGAATCGGGTCGCCCGTTACGGCCATGTAGTAGCCGCCACTGGCCGCCACGTCCGACATGGAGATCACGACAGGCTTGGCCTTGCTCAACTCTTCGAGCGCCGCCAGCAGTTCGTCGGAGGCGATGGCGTCTCCGCCGCCCGAATCGATGCGCAACAGTACGGCCTTGTAGGCCGGATCGTTCTTGAGCTCCTGCACGTGCTTAATGAAATCGCGCGAAGCGATCATCGTTTCGCCGCCGAAACCGCCGCTGCCGCCACCGCGAATGATGTCGCCTTCCGCCACCAGATAGGCAACCTGTTGGTCGGCCGGTTTGGCATCCCAGCGATAGCGCACCTGCTTGCGATAGTCGCGCGCCGAACTGCGGCTCTTGGAGGAGACGTTCGCCTTCTTGGCGAGTTCGTCCATCGCGCCGTCCTCGTAACCGAGCGCGTCCACCAGTTTTTCTTTCAGTGCGTCTTTGGCGAGAAAGGGGCCATCGTCGATCAAACGCTCAATTTCGGCGGGAGTGCGCTTGCGGCCCTGCGCAATGCCGTCCACCATCACCTTGAAGATGCCGTCGACGATAGCGCCCATGGACTCGCGCGTCTCCGGCGTCATGGCTGTCTTGGTGTAGCTATCGCCAAAATCCTTGTACTTGCCCATGTGCTCGATTTCCATCTGCACCCCGAGCTTGTCCAGCGTGTTCTTGTAGTAGGTGCGCTCGGCGCGCAGGCCTTTGAGGTCAAGATAGTCCTCGTCCACCATCGAGACGCGGTCGGCGACGGTGGCCAGAAAATAGTCTTTGGCGTTGGGCGTGCGCAAGAACGCGTGCACCGGCTTGCCGCTCTTCTTGAAGTCCGAGATCGCCATGCGGATCTCTTCGGCCTTGGCCCAGCCCATACCGGTCCGCCCGGCCTCCAGCATCAGGCCCTTGATCTTGTTGTCCTTGGAGGCTCGCTCCAGAACCTGCTTGAGCTCAATCACCGACCAGGGGCTCTGTTGGTCGAGCCACGGAATCGGGATCTCACTGGCTGGCCGTTCGGCGATCTCCCCGTCGAGACGCAAAATCATGAACGAGTCGCCTGCGGCCTCGGGGGCCTTTTTTGTCGCAATGCGCACGAGTGCAAAACCAAGAATCAGGATCGCCACGCCGGCGAAAACAAAACCGCAGAGGATGCCAAGGAGAAACTTCTTCATTCACCTTCTAGGATACGGTCGAATCGCTTGCTCACGTCACGCAAATAATCGAGGTCGCCGCCGCGAAGCTCAACCGTGGCTACGCCGTCGTAGCCGATGTCGGCAAAGGCGCGGTGTACTTCTTTCCAATCGATTTCGCCATCGTAGAGGTCGACAAACTCGGCGACGCGGTTTTTGAACCGGAAGTCCTTGATGTGAACCTTGGCGATGCGCTTCTTGCCCAGGGTGCGAATCCAATCCTGCGGGTAGCCAGTCAGCACTACATTGCCGACATCGAAATAACCCCACAGATAGGGCGATTGAAACTGATCGATGTAGCGCGACATCTCCAGCGGGCTGAGCAGAAACTTGTTCCACACCTCTTCCACCGCGATCATCACCTTGGCCTTCTCGTACTCCGGCAGCAGGATCTTGATCTGCTTGACGCTGTTGGTCCAGGCGTCGGCGTAAGGCGCCTTCGGGCTCACCACTGCGGGCACGAGCAGCACCGTGCTTGCTCCCCAGGCTTTCGCGTTCCGCAGGCTGGTGCGCATACCTTTCATGCTTTCGTCGACCACCGAGGAGTCGCTCGAATTGAGCGGATACTTCCAATGTGCCGCGTTCATCACGCCGTGGACTTTTAAGCCCGTGTCGGCGGAAGCTTTGGCGATCGCCGCTTCTTCTTTGGCGTCTTCGACAGTACCCATCTCGATGTGGGTGAATCCGGCTTCCTTGCCGGCGGCAAACTTGGATTTCCAATCCGGTAGATCCTTGGGCAGCATGCTCCCAAGCACCGCCTTCTTGATCGGCACGCGCGCCGCCTGCGCCATGGGTGCAATCGACGCGGCCATTGCCGCAATTCCCGTCGCCATCAAGTCCCGTCGTTTCATGCTTCGCTCCTTATGCCAGAGAATACTTCATCTCGGCGGCAATCTTCTTGATGTAGTCAAAACCTTCTTTGTATTCGTCAGCGGTTTTGAGGTGCTCCAGCATCAGAGGGGCGGCCTGGCGCAAGCCTCGCAGGCCCCGCAAGTAGGCCCGGTAGTCGATCTGCCCGCGTCCGGGAATGACTTCGAGAAAATGCAAATTCAGCTCAACGATCCACTCAAGATCCTTGGCGTGACAACTCCGAATATGCGGCCCCAGCTTGCGGAACCATTCATCAATCATCGCTCCGCTGCGATAGAACTTATCGGGCGAATTTACCGCGTTGCAGACATCCAGGTGCACGGCAAATGCCTTGCGATCCACCGCCTTAATCAGGCGCAGATAATCGTCCGGCGTGTCGGGATGCAGCCAACCCATCACCTCAACCGTGAAAAAGCTGCGCTTGGGTTTGACGGAATCGAGGATGCGCCGGCAGTTGTCGACCGTAGCCTCAAAAGCCTCTTTGGTCATGTTCTTCGGGTGTGGCCCGTACCAACTCTTCTCGCTGTAACTGCCCGCAATATCGACGCAGCAACGCGCGCCCACCTCTTCGGCAATCGCCATGCGCTCGACGACATAGTCGAAATTCTCTTTGCGTTTGGCCGCGTCGGGGTCCAGTAAGTTCTTCCATGCCCCGACCTCGGCAATGACGACGCTCTCTTTGGCGAAGGCGGACTCGATGGCACGCAGTCTGTCTTTGTCGCTCAGTTTCACCGCTGGGCAATAGGCGGCGCTGTAGCCTACCCGCCGGTGCTCACGCGCCAACTCGGCCGGGTCGTCGGTCTTCAAGAAAACCGGGCCGCCAATGAGCAAAGCCCCCGCGGAGGCACTCGCGGGGCCTGCATAGGATTGGGTAGCTAAAACGGAACCAAGCTGGAGAATCTCGCGGCGCTTCACGCTTGAGATTCTATCGGGAAAACGGCACGGTCAGATTACGAGATTCGGAATCTTGATAATCTTTTTCTGGATCGCGTACTGCACTAATTGCGCCTTGTTGTGGATGTCCAATTTGCGCATCAGGTTGAACTTGTGGGCCTCAACGGTCTTGACGCTGAGATTGAGGTCGCAAGCGATCTCTTTGACGCTATTGCCTTCGGCCAGCATCTTCAGCACTTCGCGCTCGCGAGTGGTCAAGGTTGCAAAACGCGGCAGGCGGTTTGCGCTCTTGATGCGGCTGCGGAAGTCGTCCACCAATTGGCTCAGCATGCGCGGGCTTAGGTAGCTGCCACCGCGGAAGATGTCGCGAATGGCGCTGATCAACTGGCCCGAAGGGCTGTCCTTCAGCACGTAGCCACTGGCACCCACTTCCATACCTTCAACCAGATAATCTTCGTCGTCATACATCGTCAGAAACAGAACTTTGGTCTCTGGACGGTTTTTCTTGATTTGCCGGGTGGCTTCAAAGCAGCTCAGACCAGGCATGCCGATATCCATCAGCACCATGTCCGGTCGCACTTCCGCTCCCCGGTCCACGGCGTCACCGCCGTTGGATGCTTCGGAAACTACTTCCATGTCTGCTTCCGCATTGATCAGCGTCTTGATCCCTTGGCGAAATAGGGTGTGGTCATCCGCCAACAGTATTCGAATTTTGGCCATGTTCTTTACTAGCTCCCCGTACTTTGGGTTTTTAGTTCACTTCGCGCAGCAACGGCAACTCGATGTGGATGCGAGTCCCTTTGCGGAAACGGCCCTTATACTTCATGCCTCCACGGGCCACGGCCTCACTCATGCGCGACACCGGGGTGTCACTCTTTGCGATACCGTTTTTTCCTGCCGCCTTCGGATGGCTTTCGACATAAAACTTGCCACCTAAAAGCGCTACGCGTTCGCGTAACCCGGCCAATCCGTAAGAATCCCTACGGGATAGAGCTTCCTCTACCTCGAAGCCGATACCATCGTCTTCGACATTTAGCCTCAAAAGACCATCGGCACTCTCCAGCGAAATGTTTACATGGGACGCCTGAGAATGTTTTGCCACATTGTTCATGCACTCCTGTACAAGGCGGTAGAGGATTGATTCGGTCTTCTTAGGTAGTTTGCCCATCCGGCTTAGGGCAAGTTTCACTCTCGCGGTGTGGACACGGCTAAAGCGGCTCACCAACTGGCGGAGGGCGGCACCCAGGCCCAATTGTTCCAGCACGGCTGGGCTCAGGGCGGCGATCAGGCGGCGGATCTCAAGAATCGTGCGTTCGGTTAAGTCGCGTGTTTCCTGTAGCTTGCCCTTCAGTTCGCTCGCCTCGGGCTTCAGCCCGCCCTCGATCATTTCCAGTTGCAGCCGGATGCAGAGCATCGATTGCCCCGCCTCGTCGTGCAGCTCACGGCTGATGCGGCGGCGCTCCATTTCTTCCACTTGCAGCATCCGCTCGGCCAAACGCCGCACCTGTTCCTCACGCGCCGCGAGATCTTCCATGAGGCGGGCCTTAGCCGCGCCCATCAGGCAGCGCTCCGCGGCCACTTCGAGCATTTCTTGTTCCCTGGGCAACCACTCGTAGCTCTTACGAAATCGGAATTGCATGACGCCGCGTAGACGCGTACCGTCGGCGAGCGGTACGCTCCAGCAAGTGGCGTAGCGACCGCGAGTGCGCTTGTCCAGCACCAGCGTATTCTCAACTCCGTTCTCGGCCACGCAGAAGGCCTTCGCGAGGGCGGTGTTCAACGCGGGCTCATTGGACACCAGGTGCGGCGGGGTCTTACTGCCCTCGCCGACGTAGGCCATCGGCACCAACACCTGATCGTTCTTGTCGAGAAAGAATAACGAAGCGCTGTCGGCGCGATAGAGGCCCGCGAGCGTCGTCATAAAGCGCCGCAAAAGTTCGTGAAGACCCCGACTTTCCAGTTCGATCCGGAAAAGATCGCTGTAGGCTTGGCTCTCCAGTTCGCGCACTTGGTAGTAGGCGTTGTTCAAGGTAAGCAACACGCAGAAGTGAAGTTGCTCATTTACCCAGCGGAACTCGGCGGCCCGCTCCGGTCCCAGCCGGTCAATCAGCGGAAGCAGGATGCGGTCATATTCTTGCAATGCCTGCTGGATGCCGCTGGGCGGCAAATTCAGTTTGGCCAAGCGCCGACCGCTGTATTCAACTTGTTCGAGAAACTCAAGGATCGATTTGCGGTTGCCCTTGGCCGCGCCCAATACCCGCGCCGCGTGTCCGGTGGTGATCGCGACCAGCGCCTGCACCTGTCTGGCTTCAAAGGGCAGCAGTTTCAACCGGGCGACAAACTGTTTCTCCAGCCCTTCGGCCAAAGGCGAAAGCCAAAGAGCCAAACGGGCCAAAGGGCGACGCACTGGATCCTTCAGGATGTGTGCGGCGTTCGCCAGTACTGTTGAAGCTTCTACCCGGTGTAAGGCTGTGGCCATTCTGATCCTTTATGTTGATCGAGTGGCGCGGGCCTTAGCTTTAGGCCACAGACGGCGATTCTTTGGCTACACTGGCTTGTCCGGGCTCCAGAACGGCTCGGCGGCGGCGATAAACTCGGTTGGCATCGCGGGTAGAATTCCCTTTAGCCACTCGGCGCAGTAGTCCATACCGGCCTGCTCGGAGGCTATATGCCCCATCAGGATCAGCGCCTTTTTCTTACCGGCACTGATCAAGTCCTGGGCATATTCGACGACTTCCCACTCCCGGCATTCTCCAGCAACCAGCACATCGACGTCGGGCTGAGCCAGAATTCGCATTCCGGCGTCGCCAGAGAGATAGCCCCAGTTGGCGGCCACGCGACCGACGGCGAGCGCCGGGTCGCCCACCACGCGCATTGTGCGAATTTTCAGTCGCGACTGCATTTGTTTGGCCAATTGCGCCAACGGTATTGGCTTGAACTGAAATCGGCGTGGGTTGGACGCCTCGACGTTCTTCTCCCACCCGATGGCTCTCGTCATTCCGCTGGCGATCCCGTCAGGACGCATGGCGTGCCAGTGATCGTGAAAACGGAAGACCGCCATCTCGTGTTTGGCCAGGAATTCTTTTTTGAACTGGACAGCCGCATCCGCCCCCATACCCTCAAACGCGTCCAAGTGTGTATAAAAGGTTGGCTCGTGCGTGATGATGAGATTCTTGCCGGCGGCTGCGGCGCGTTGCACAACGTCGAGCGTCGCCATCATCGTTGTTGCGACGCCCTTCACCGTTACAAGTCCAGAGCCGCCGACAATCTTGTCCACCGTCTCGGCCCGCCACGGAATGCCGACGCCGGCCTTGATCTTCTCCACAACTTCATTGGCCGTCATGGCTGGCCCCGCCGCCAACGCCGCTAGAAAATTACGCCGCGAGGCCCCGGGGCCGCCCATCGCCTAAGCCAGCGCTTTCTTGCAATAGTCGAAGCACTTTTGCACTTCGGCCAGGGTTTCGCCACCCTTATACTCGTACTCAATGTTGGCCGGAAATTTGTATTTCTTGGCGGCCATCAGTTGTAGGACCTGCTTGATCGGCGTGTCGCCCTCGCCAAAGACCACGTTTGCACCCTGATTCTTCTTGCGGTCCTTGATATGGACCGTGACGACGTGTTCGGCGATCTTGGGGAGATAGTCCACCGGGTCGAAGCCGGCTGCGACAAAGTGACCGATGTCGAGGTTGATCGCGATGTACTTGCTCTTGCCCTTCATTGCCTCGACAAAGTTGTCGGGAGTGGCGAACTCGTTTGGCTTGATGTTGGAGTGGTTGTGCATCCCCACCATCACCTTGGCCTTGGAAGCGAAGCCGTCGATGCGCGCGGCGGTGCTTACGTTTGAGGAAGCCGTCAGGTGGGTGACGCCGAGGGCCTTGGCAAACTCAAAACCGCGGGCCATCTCCTTGTCGGTGAAGTCGTCCCGGAAGCTGTAGTTGTAGGCGTATAGACGGATGCCGGCGTCGTCAAATTTTTTGCGGACTTGCTCAAAATGACTGAGAGCTACAGTCTCGCGCCAGGTGCGAAGTTCGGCGCGCGGCATTTTGGGCTCGACGTGGCCGCTGTAGAGCTCCACGGATCCGATGCCGATTGTCTTCATCGAAGCCAGGGCCTTGTCCAGGTCGCCATCGCGAAAGCTATAGCTTTGGGCACCGATGGTGACGCCCTTGAAAGTGGAATTGATTTTGGCTGCGGACAGCGTTGCCGTGCCAGCGGCTGCCAGAGTGGTGGCGGTAAATTGTCTACGGGAGAGCATCCCGCTATTCTATTTCAGGATTTTACCTGACGTTGATCTTGGCGCCGCCGCTCTCCACCGTGCCCACTTTCACCACCACCCGTTGCGCGCCGACAGGAGTCTCTGCGGCAACCGTGAAGTTGATCTGTGTGACGCCAACCAGCCCCGGCGGAATCCCGGCAAAGAGGATTTTGGCCGGGACATCGCCAATCGTCATCGTTACGTCAGCCACAGGCTTTGGCAGTTGCGCCAGTGTGGCGGTTGCCGACGGAGCGGCACCGGTGGCGATGGCCGGCGTAACCGCGCCTTGGCCATTTATGAACAGAATGCAGGTTTCCCCACGACCGCAACTGGTCTGTGGCACGGTGAAACCCGCCCCTTCAACAAAGATGCCGGGGGCCGCCGCCTGCACATCAAAAGTGAAACTGGCCGAGTTGCCCTGCACGTAGCCCAGCACCAGCCGCGCGGGGCCGTTTGCCGTCCCGTAAGGAATTTGCAGATTCACCTGGCCCGCCGAAACGAAGTAGAACGGCGCGCTAACGCCATTGACGGTGGCAGTGATGCCACTCATAAAATTCAGCAAAGGCACGGCACCGGCAACCTGGGTGGCGCCGGTCAGATTTGTGCCAAAGGCGCTCAGGATCGCGCCGGGCGAGAAGGTCTGGCTAAACGACGCTCCGTTGGCGACGCCCGCAATTACCGGCGTCACCGGGGGGCCGTAAAACTGCAAAAAGAGAGTCTGTGTCCACGGCTGGCCGCTTTCATCCTTCCCCCCGAGGATGTAGGTGCGCACAACAGGAGCGACGACGCTGTTAGTCGATAATCCAACGCTCAACGACCCGTTCGCCTTCAGCGAATTCGAACCAAAAAAACTCGCGATTTGATTCGTATAACTGGCGTCGCCATCGATTGAGAACGAGGTGATGGTCGTTGCGACACCGGCATGCTCCTTGAGCGTGAGTACGTAGCTCCAACTAATCCCGTTGGCCCCGACCGTGGCATAGACGGGGCTTTTGCTGCTGGATAGGGTAACCAGCGACTTGGTCGCCGCCTGCCGCGGCCAAGCCGCGATCAGGCGATCGAGATCCACCGAGCCCAGGCCCGTGGCCATGTCATAGCCGGGGCCGGTCGCGTAACCCACCTTCCCGTTGCGGCAGTCCGGCGAGTCACCTGTGCAGGGCACAATGATGTCACCGTTCACGACATCGTGAAAGGCCTCCGGGTTGCTTTGCGCCAAGGGGTATAACAATCGATTTGCGTTACCCAGCCCGGTCTGATTCGTGGCCTGCAATACCAGGGCCAGCATACCGGCAAAGGCAGGCGCGGCCGCGCTGGTACCGGAGAAGATACTCCCCACGCCACGGTTGGTCACGTAATAGCCGTTGTAGCCGGACGCGGCCAGCGCCACATCTGGAGACTTGCGGTAGAGCTCATTGCCCACCCCGGGCCCTTCTTGCCAGGCGGGCCGCGGATGATATACGCTGATCCCGCCGCCACCGGCCCACAGGGCGTTCAACGTTCCGGTCTCATTCCACGGCGTCTCCGGGATGTAGCCCAGCACGGAGGCAAAGTTGGCGTCGTTGGTCGCACGCCAGTAAGTGCCGCCACGGTCATTCAATTCGGTGCCGCCCACGGCCGTGATCTCGGGCGTCCCGGACGGCACGCGAATTGCGAGGCCGCCTTGCGAGAGGCGCGAGCCGTTAGAATCGCAGGCAGTGGGGCCACCGTCACCGGAAGAATTCACCCAAGTGATGCCCTGTGCGTTAGCCTGTTGCGCCAGCCCGCGATAAAACGCCATCGTCGCGTTAGTGACGTTCAACTCGCAGCCGCCGCTGAAACTCGCCGACACAATCGGCGCAATGTTCTGGTCGATGGCATAGGCCACCGCGCTGAAAGCGTTGACGCCATAGACGTAATAGATCGTAGCGTTGCGGGCCACGGCACCAGCCCACTGCAAGTCCAGATTCGCCTCACCCTGAGAACTTGTTACGCCAGGGTCGCGCGAGCCGGCGTAAAGGATCAACTCGGGGTCTTTGGGCGCTAAGTTGTGGCGCTTGCGAAAAGTCTGCATATCGGTCAGGTCGATGGTCGACTGCCCGACGACGGCGATCTTCTGCCCGGTGCCGTCGATACCGTTCTGATAAACCGGCTTGATGTTGTAAATGATCGCCAGATCGTCCGGTGCCAGATAGTGCACCCCGGAGGCGTTGGTTGTCTCCGGGATCGGCGTCTGACGCAGCGTCGCCTCGGGCAGAAAATCGTCCAGGCCGCCAATATCCAGCACCATCGGCGCGAAGGCCTCGGGTAAACGCGCCAATCCGTCGCTGGCAAAGTGCCGCTTGCCCGCCACTTCATAGCGCCGCAACTGCGTCCTCATCGCCTTTTTGACCATCCCTGCCGTCCCGGCGATGCTCAGAAAGGTGCGCGAGCGCGCCTCGTGCGAAACCCGAAACCCTTGCCCCTCCAGCCAACTGCGCAGTTTCGCCATCTCGTCTTTGCCAGCGCCAAAGCGATCCGCGAAATCCTCCGGCTTCAGCCATCGATGGTAGTTCGCCGAACCGGGCCGATGCAGATCCTCGAGCAGCCGATCCAGATCGGCTTGCTGAGCAGGCGTCCGAGCTAGTCGGATTTCGATGCCCTCGACCCAGTCGCCCTCGGCCAGCGCGCCTAGATCCTTGGCCCCTCGCAGTTCGTGGCGCTGCCCAAAGGCCGCACAGGCCAGGAACGCAATCATCAGGAAGTACTTCATGGTTTATGCCTTGCTCTGGATGGATTCGGCGATCTTCTCGCCATGAAAGCGCCCATTCTCGATAAAAATCTCGTTCGTGTGAACGCCCGCGACTAGCACCCCGGCCAGATACATCCCCTGCCGCTCGGTCTCGAAAGTATCAAAGTTCAACAAAGGCCGCTGTGTGGTGGGATCGAGCCGGATGCCGTGACGTTCCAAAAATGTAAAGTCGGGGTGGTAGCCGATGAGCGCGAACACAAAGTCGTTCTGGATCCGCACTGGTCCTTGCGGGGTTTGCAACAAAACGGCCCCGGGCAGGATCTCCTCCACGGTGGAGTTAAAGTGCGCGGGGATCTCGCCATTGGCGATGCGATTCTCGATGTTCGGTTTGATCCAGTATTTGACGTGCTTGTGGATGCATGGGCCGCGATGCACCATGGTTACGCGAGCCCCCGTCCACCAAAGCTCCAGCGCCGCCAGTGCCGCCGAGTTCTTTGCGCCCACCACCAGCACATCCGCGTCGTAATAAGGGTGCGGCTCCCGATAGTAATGGAGCACTTTGGGCAAATCCTCGCCCGGCACGCCAAGGTGATTGGGGAGGTCGTAGTAGCCGGTTGAGAAAATTACTTTTCTCGCTTCTGTCACCTTAGCTTCGCCCTCGCGGGTGGTCGAGTGCACGCGAAACGCCCCATCCTCGCCGTCGACAAAATCTACTTGCTCGTACTGCCGCACCGAAAGCTTAAAGTGATCGGCAACGCGACGGTAATACTTCAACGCCTCGTTGCGCGTCGGCTTCTCGTTCATGGCGGTCATCGGGATGCCGCCGATCTCAAGCAGTTCGGGCGTGGTGAAGAAGACGAGGTTTGTCGGGTAGTTGTAGAGCGAATTGACAACACATCCCTTATCGATCAATTCCGCACGAAGCCCACGCCTTTTTAGCTCGATTCCACAAGCTAATCCCGTGGGCCCGGCGCCGACAACCACCGCGTCCAGCATCGTTAGACCAGTTCCGCCACTTTGGCCAGAGCGGCGTCAAGCTGGCTCAAATCCTTGCCGCCGCCCTCGGCGCGATCCGGCCGCCCGCCGCCCTTGCCGCCCACCATCTCACTCACGGTCTTGATGATGTTGCCGGCGTGAATCTTGGGCGTCAAATCCTTGCGCACCGCCGCAATAAACTCGACAGTGCCTTCGGCTGTGGCCGAGCCCAGCAAGATTACGTCAGCCAGGCCGCGGTTGAGAAAATCATCCGCCACCGTGCGCATCTGTGCGCGGTCCATGTTGGCCAGACGCGCCCGCAGAAGCTTAACTCCATTCACAAGCTCAGCCTTCAGGCCCGCAGACTGGGCGTGCGCCAACTGTTCCTTCAATTGCGATAGCGTCTGCTCAAGGTCTTTCTTCTCGCGTTGGGCCGCGGCGAGGGCCTCGTCCCTGGCGCTCATCTGCTCTTCGAAATATTCGGCGACACGCGGCCCGGCAACAGCCTCAATGCGCCGCACACCAGCCGAGCTGGAGCCCTCGTATACGATCTTGAATCCGCCAATATCGCCGGTGCGCTTGACGTGCGTTCCACCGCAAAGCTCCTTGGAGAAGCCGCCGATCCGCACCACCCGCACGCTGTCGCCATACTTCTCGCC
>JANXUM010000217.1 GCA_025356215.1 Bryobacter sp.
GAATTCAAGGACAGCGCTCTGATGAAAACCTTCGGCCAAGCCGGTGCCGGCGCTTTCCCCGCTCCAACCGCCATTGAGCGCGAAGTCCGCGCCACCTTCCGCGTCGCCGTCGTCGGACGAGTCCACGAAATCGAAGAACGCTTCTACGCGATCTCCGTCGAACGTAAGCTCAAGCATCCAGCCGTTCTTGCGATCTGCGAGGCGGCACGCGCAACTCTCTTTCCGCGGTGAATCGTATACATCGGCAAAAGCGATGAATAAGCCGCAAAACATCTATTTGTAAAATCTGTAGCTGCGGACTACCGTGGGGATGTGAGCTCGCCGAAAACGCGGGCTCCCGAAAGAAACCCCATGAAATACCATCTAAGAATACTCAGTTCGCTCGCCCTCGCCGCCGTCTCGCTCTCCGCTATCGAGAAGGACTTCGTTGACCGCCTCGTCGCCTCGGCCAAGAACATCGAGAGGGACGCCGGCGATGTCGGTCTCGCCCTCAAAGCTCGCACCCCCGACGAGGCGAACGTTAAGAAGCTGATTGGCGGCATGAATGCCGACGTTGCGAAGTTGCGCGACCTTGTCCAACAGTTCGACTCCACCAATCCGTCCCTGAGCGACCGCGACAAGAAGGATTGGGCCGCCACTAAGGAAAAGGTCGCACTTCTCGAAATTTTCGTCGGCCAAAAAGAAAAGCTCGCCGGTGAAGATCTCCTAAAGCACCGTGGCCTCATCCGCACTCACGCCGCCGGCGTCGTCAAGCGCGCTCAAGTCCTCCAGCAATCCGTGCTCAAGCTGAGCCGCTCCTAGCTTTGGATCCGGCAAGCCGTGTGGCATATTCCAACTTCCCTTTCCCTCCGGTTCAGCGCCGTGGCCCACGACGCTCCGGCGGGCTGTGGGCGGAGCCTTCCGTAGCCTCTCTCCGCCCACTCTTTTTCTTGATACTTGGCGTGACTTTACCGGCACAGCAGGCAATCGTAAACATGCCTTCGGCTGACATTACTCCCAAGGGTAAACACTTCCTGATGCATGAAACCCAGACGCGTCCATGGAATCCTGGCCGGTCTTGGACTGGGACCAACTTCTACGCCCTGGGCGTCGGGCGCGAAACCGAAATCGCCGTCACCTCCTACAATCTCGGTGCTGCCTTAGCTACCGGCGTCGGCTTCAAATCGGCGCCCGGCCTATGGGGCAAATCTCATCCTGAGTTGGAGGCCAAGTTCACCTTCGGGCAGATGGCTGTTTTCAATCATCGCGGGAGTGGCCTCGGTTCCTTTTCCTACAGCCACGGCAGCTTTCGGCTCCCCCGCGCCCGTACCCGCCTCTCCGCCGGTGCGTGGACTGCCACCCGTCAACTCATCGGGCGCAATTCAGGAGGTGCCATGCTGGGTGCCGAACATCCCGTCGGTCACCGTTTCACCCTCGTTTGTGAATGGCTATCCGGTCGCCACGATTTCGGCTACCTCGTGCCCGGGCTCACCGTCCACCTCCCCCGCAACCAGGCCCTCGTCGCTGGCTACAAAGTTCCTAACTACGTCTCTAGCGGCAAGTCCGGATTCGTCCTTGAATACGGCATCGTTTTTTAATTCACTAAGGAAAATACTATGGACACTCTCGAACCTTCGGAAGCGGAACTAACCGCTAACGTCACTTATGAAGAAATCGCCCAGTTGGCTTATCGATACTGGGATACGGCGGGGCGCCCCACTGACCGCGAAGTCGACTTTTGGCTGCAAGCCGAGGCCGACCTTCGCTGGGTCCGTAACCGCGATGCAAAGGCTGGGTCAGACGATGATTCCGCATAGTTTCCACCCAGCGGCTCTTGCTCTACTTCTTTCCTCGTCGGTCGCGGTCGCCCAGCCCCTTGGCGGTCGCGATCGCCTCCGCGAGATCAGCACCGCCTTCCAGAGTCTTGCCGCCGCCGTGGATCCATCCGTCGTTCACGTGGTAACAAATGGATACGCGCCCCTCAACTCCACTTCGCCCTCTCTCCTCCAGGCGCGGCGAGGGTCCGGCTCGGGCGTAATTGTCGATCCCGATGGTTACATCCTCACCAATGCTCATGTTGTCGGCGACGTCCGCCGCGTCCAAGTCCTTGTTCCCGCCTCCGCCGGTGCGCTCAAGCATCCGTCCAAATGGCTTCAAGCAACCGTCGTCGGTACGGATCGCGAGACCGATATCGCCGTCCTCAAAGTTGCCGGCTCCGGCTTTCCCACGCTCCCCTTCGGCGATTCTGACTCCCTGAAACCAGGCCAATTGGTTTTCGCCGTCGGTAGTCCCTTCGGCCTTCAAAATTCCGTTGCCATGGGCATCGTCAGTTCCGCCGCCCGCCAAGTCACCTCCGACGATCCGATGGTCTACGTTCAGACTGACGCCTCCATCAACCCCGGCAACAGCGGAGGTCCCTTGGTGGATGCCGATGGTGCCATTGCCGGCATCAACACCTTCATTCTTAGCCACAGCGGTGCCAACGATGGCGTCGGCTTCGCTGTTCCGGTCAATATCGCTCGTAACGTTTACCAGCAGATTCGAAACTTCGGACGCGTCCGGCGCGGGCAGATTGGCATTGGGGTTGAATCCCTCACCCCCGTGCTTGCGGAGGCACTCCGCCTTCCAGTCGATTCCGGTGTCCTGCTCGCTGACGTCGCTCCAGGCTCTACCGCCGAGGCCGCCGGCCTCCTCGTCAACGACATCATCCTCGAAGCGGATTCTATCCCCATGGTCGACGCCCGCCAACTGGGCCTTCTGATTTATCGAAGCGTCGGCAACATGATTACCCTCAAGATCCAGCGAGGCGACGCCCTTCTTTCGCTTCGTGTGTCTGTCCTCGAACGTCCCAAAGATCTTGACCGCATTCTCTCGCTGGCCAGCGGTGAAACCAACTTCGTCCCCCAATTGGGTCTCCTCGCCGTCGATCTCGATGCCCGGGTCGCCCCTCTTCTCCCCGTCCTCCGGAAGCTTTCTGGCGCGGTCGTCGCCGGCATCGTCGCACACACCGCCTCGCATGACGATATGCTCCACGCCGGCGATGTAATCTATTCGGTTAACGGTGTCCCAATCGCTGGCTTGGCCGATCTTAAGGCCGCCGTTCAGCCGCTCCGTCACGCCCAGCCCGCCGTACTCCACCTCGAACGCCAGGGAAAACTCCTGTACGTTGTCGTCGAAGTTGAGTAACTGCCAAACTCGGCTCACAGCTTTTTTGAAGTTTCTTGGCCTCCTAACCGGCACATAACAAGTCACTTGTCCGGCGATCCCCAAAATCATGGTTCGGAATCGCACTTTCGGTTTGTATGATCAATGCGACCGAAAGGACCCCA
>JANXUM010000280.1 GCA_025356215.1 Bryobacter sp.
ACGCGGACCGTATCGCCAATTCTGACCTCGGCGCGGTAGTGGACCTCGGCACGGATCAGCAGGTGGGTTTCGAGGAAGGCTAGCGGCAGAGAATCCACAGCCCACCGCAACATGGCCACGTTGTTGACGTGCTCGTTTTGGTCGGCATCGCTCCAAAGAGCGCGGAAGCTGGTTTCGTTTTCTGGATCGGCTGGCTGCAACAGAGCCGCATCGCTAGTTTGAGGAATCTCGTAACCCGGGTCGACCCGAAATGCGAGGATCGCCTCCGGGACGCGCACGGGGCGGCGAGTGGCCAGGTCGACGATCACCCAGAGACTGCTGGCTGTGGCGCAAATCTCGCCGGTGGCGTCTTTGACTGCGAAATCGCGATGGGCGCGGGCGCCGCGAGAACGGGTGGAGGGCCAAGTCTCGATTGTTAGGGTGTCGCCGATCCGGGGGTGGCGAAGGATATCGAGACGCATCTTGGACAGCATCCAGGTTTGGCCAGAAAGACGCAGCGACTCGGTGGCGGCGGAAAGCAGTGTGGCGTGGGCGGCGGCGGCGTTCTGCAGCACGCGCCAATATGCGACAGGGGACATGCGCAGTTTGGCGTCGACCTCGAAAAAGCCGACGGACAAAGCTTCGGTATAAATTTTGGCTTCCATGCTTGCCATGCCAAAATAGCATTGATGCGATTTGCCGCCCTCATCCTTGCGGCGCTACCGATACTGGCGCAAGGAGACGACCCTAGAACCGACGCACCCTTGCGGGTGTTGTTTCTGGGGAATTCCTACACCTACTACAACTCACTGCCGGACATGGTCGCGCAAATTGCCAATTCCCTTCCCGGTCGCCGGATTGAAGCCAGAAGTGTGACGCGCGGGGGAGCGACGCTGGCCGACCTATGGAGCTTGACGAACGGTCTTGAGGTGCTGCGATCCGGTACTTGGGATTACGTCGTGCTGCAGGACCAATCGACGCTTGGCACCAACTATGTTGACGGCAAGTGGCACGTGAACGAACCAGCCGGGCTGATGAGGTGGGTAAGGTTCTGGAACGCGGAGATCCAGCGTAAGAACGCCAAGCCGCTGTTGTATCTGACGTGGGCGCGCAAGGCGCATCCGGAGTTTCAATCGGAATTGAACTATGCCTATGCCGAGGCGGCGCGCGACATCAATGCCGGTATCGCCCCTGTGGGCCTGGCCTGGCGCAGAGTGCGCGAGGGGTCGCCCAAGATTGAACTATTCGACGCGGATGGATCGCATCCGGCACCGTTGGGGAGCTATCTGACGGCGTGCGTGTTTGTTGAAATCCTTGCCGGGCGCAACTGCGAAGGGGCTGTGCGCAACATTGGCGGATTGAAGGTTAGCTCAGCCGATCAGCATGCTTTTGGCGAGGCGGCACATTACGCGGTGGAGCAGTACAGGGCTGGGATTCTAACTAACTTGCCGAAGCCGGACCTTGGCGCGGCCAAGCCTTTGCAGAACAACGGCACCGCGAAGGCTGAAGATTTTCAAGGTGCCTGGAAGGGTACGGGGATGCTTTACAACGAAACTCACGACCTGGAAGTTAACATCTTCGTGAGTGGGCGCCGCTGCCGGGGAACGCTGACACAGACACGCGGCGAAGTAAAACTGAGCTACCCGCTGAGCGGATGCGCGGTTGACAACGGGACCCTCGTGTTTGTGACCAGCGATCCGCGAATGCTGGTGGAAGAGTACCGGGCAGTCTTGAGCGACGGCAAATTGATCGGAACCCAAACGCT
Organism: Bryobacter sp.; assembly: GCA_025356215.1. Lineage (GTDB taxonomy): Bacteria > Acidobacteriota > Terriglobia > Bryobacterales > Bryobacteraceae > Bryobacter. The sequence continues at coordinate 1,745 of JANXUM010000280.1, forward strand.
CCGAACAACCGACCCTTATATGCGTATGATTGGCAGTTTTGACCTGAAGCGCGACTAATGGGTACGGAGGCGGAATTACTGGCGCGGGCGCGCCATCTGGATATCGGAAGCGCGATCGTGTTGCTGGAAGAGGCTGTGGAGTCAGGCGGCGAGACGGTGGAGATCGCCAAGATGCTGGCTAGGCTGAGCCTGGAAATCGACGAGGTGCGGGCCTTTCAGAACTGGTGCCATGAGGCGTTGCGCATGAACCCGAAGGATACAGAAGTGCACCGAATGCTGGCGGCTTACTTTCGCAGTAAGGGGCGGCAGTGGGAGGCCGAAGAGGCAGAGGAGATCGCGCGGGGGATCGAGAGCTAGGGAAAGTCTACGCGGCTGATGCTTTTGATGGCAATCGGCGGCGTGATCTTCTGGGCTGTAACGGGCGATTGCTGAATCTTGCGGACGACATCGAGTCCCTTGAGGACCAGGCCGAAGGCCGCGAAGCCCTGGCCATCGGGATTGCGTTTGCCGCCGAAATCGAGCTCAGGCTGATCGCCGATGCAAACGAAGAAGTCGCCGGTGGCGGTGTCAGCCGAGTCGCGAGCCATCGAGATGGCACCGTTGACATGCTTGAGGCCGGTGACCGAAGTGCGTTCGAGTGCGATGGGTGGGAACTTTGCTTTCACGGCGGGGTTGGGCCCGCCCTGAATTACCTCAATTTTGACCGGGCTTTGGGGTTGATTGCCTGGCTTGACGCTGCGATGGAAGACACCGCCGTCGTAGCGCCCAGCATCCACGTAACGCAGAAAATTCTCGACCGTATTGGGTGCGCGGTCGCCGCTGAGGGCAACCGTGATGTCGCCGAGAGGGGTCTCGATCTTAACAAGGACGCGGAGGTTTTTCTCTTGCGCGAGCAGGGGAGCTGTTAGTAGTGTTAGTGCGCTTCTGCGATTCATTGACTTAATTCTCTTCCCGCCACAACTGGCAGCCTTCGCGATCGACACGGGCGTCAAGAATTTCAGCCGTATGGCCGAATGACTCAAAGACGTTTTTGACGAGCTGGACGGCTTGGGCTTGTCCTTTGAGGAAGAATACCAGGATGCTGGGACCGGCACCGCTGAGGCAGCAGCCCAGGAGGCCGGGGGCTTGGAGAGCGAGGATTTGCTCGAGGCCGGGGACGAGCCTGGCGCGGTAGGGCTGGTGAATTCGATCTTCGAGCGCAGTGGGGAAGGCGTGTTCGTCGCCGGTTGCCAGGGCTGCGATAAGCACAGCGGCGCGCTGGATGTTGAAGACGGCGTCCTCACGCGAGTAAGTGGCGGGCAAGGCGGCGCGCGCCTCTTTGGTGGGTAGGATGAAACCGGGGACGACGACGGCGATATCGAAGTGAGTGGGAAGATCGAGACGGACGGCGATGGCGCGGCCCGAGGAGGTGGTGGCGCTGGCGACGATGGCGCCGAGCACGCAGGCGGCGGCGTTGTCGGGATGGCCTTCGAGGCGAGCGGCAGTGTCGAGGATGCGATCCGTTGTCCAATTGAGGCCGAGCAGTGCGTTGGCGATGAGCACGCCGGCGGTGAGGGCGGCGGCGCTGGAGCCCAGGCCCTTGGCAAGCGGAGCTTCGGTTACGATTTCGAGTTCAATGGGCGGGAGAGTCTGGCCGAGTTCTGCGGCGAGGTCGACGGCCGTGCGCCAGATGAGGTTTTCGGCTGTGAGGGGTATGAGATCGGTATCGCGACCCTGGACGCGGATCGTGAGTTGATCGGCGACGCGGAATCGGCAGTGCAGATAGAGGCCTAGGGCGAGGCCGAGCGAATCAAAGCCGGGACCCAGGTTGGCGATGGAGGCGGGGACGCGCAGGCGCCACCAATTAGCCACGCGGATTGTCCAATTGCACGAGGCGGTTTTCGCGGGCGCTGGCGAAGATGGCTTGGACGAGGGCGAGAGCGCGGAGGCCTTCTTCGCCGCTGATTAGAGGGCGCTTGCCTGCGGCGATCGCATCGCCGAAGTTACGGAAGGCGCGTTCAAAGGGGGCGAGCGAAATGGCCATGGGGTCGCTGGAGCCGCTGGCGACGTCGGCGGCAACGGGGGCGGGTTCGCCCTCGTCGTTGGGCACTTCCCAGCGGGTGAGCCGGTCTCCGGTGAGGATTGCCGAGCCCTTGGTGCCGTGGAGTTCGATGCGTTCACTAAAGCCGGGCCACATGGCGGTGGAGGTTTGAATGACTCCGGTAGCGCCGCTTGAGTAAGTTAGAAGCGCGGAGCAAACGTCGTCGCTTTCGATTTTGTGGCGCGCACCCAACTGCCATTGGCCGAAGACCTGTTTGACGTCGCCCATCAGGTAAAGGAGCCAGTCCACCTGGTGGATGCCTTGGTTGATGAGGGAGCCTCCGCCTTCCACAGCCCAACTGCCTTTGATCGGTCGCGAGTAGTATTCGTCGCTGCGCCACCACTTGACGTAAGCGTCTGCCTGGAAGATGTGGCCCAGGCGATTGTCGGCGAGGGCGCGTTTGAGGAAGAGGATCGAATCGTTGAAGCGGCCCTGGCTGACGACGCTGAGCAGGACGTTTTTGCTTTTGGCGTAGTGAACCATTTCCTGGGCGGTGGCGACATCGATGGCGATGGGCTTTTGGACTTGGACGTGCTTGCCATGGTCGGCGGCCAGTTTGAGTGGGGCGAGGCGGACGTCGGGGAAGGTACAGAGATCGATGAAATCGACCTTGGGGTGGCGGCAGACGTCGGCCCAATCGGGGAAAAATTCCCCGCCCCACTGCGCGGCGAAGGCGCGACCGCGCTCCTCGGTCTTGTTGGACACCGCGACGATCTCAAAACCAATGTTCTTGTACGCCTGCGCGTGTTTGTGCGCGATCGCACCGGTGCCGATTAAGCCTACTTTCATCACTGTCTTGCTATACTACTATTGTTGCGCCGACAGGCTTGTTGGCAGCATCTGATTGGGTGAGCGAGTCGGTAGCTCAGTTGGTAGAGCATCGCACTTTTAATGCGGTTGTCGCGGGTTCGAGCCCCGCCCGACTCACCA
>JANXUM010000307.1 GCA_025356215.1 Bryobacter sp.
TCGTCCCACGAGATCGTCTGCTGAAATCCGCCATCGGAATCCGCCATTCGCTTACGGATTTCCGATGGCGGATTTCAGCAGACGATCTCGTGGGACGAGGTTCAGGTCCGGCTAAAAAACGCGATTCGATGAGCGGTCTGAAAGTTCGCTTTCAACCTGTGGCGGTCGAAGAGATGGAAGCGGCAATCGAATGGTACAGAGAACGAAGCGCGCGAGCCGCGCAGCGATTTTTCGATGAAGCGTACGCCATTGTAGAGGCGGTAGAAGAAGCTCCCTTCCGATGGCCAATGTTTGAGGGAGAGGCGCGACGAATCTTGTTCCCACACTTCCCGTACCAATTGATTTACCGGATACTACCTGACTGTATTGAGGTAATTGGCGTTGCTCACGGTCGGAAGCGGCCGGGCTACTGGAAATCGCGAACGGATTTCTGAGACAGGGGCAGTGGCCGGGCGGCGGTGGCGAAGAGGATCGCGGAGAAGACCAGCGATACGGCCATCATGGCTTGGACCATCGCCGGGAAGCCGATGCTTTGTTTCCAGATGCCGGCCATGTAGATCATTACGCCTGAAGAGAGGCCGCCGGCCATGTTGAGGACTCCACCAGCCAGACCGCGCTGGTTGACCGGAACCACATCGTAGGCGGCGGAGAAGACGTTGGTGGCCAAGAAGCCGGCGAAAAGGCCGAAGGCGGCGCTGGCGCAGCGGGCCTCCAGCAAAGTGCCGGATGAAAAAGTGAGATAGGCGAAGGGCGAGCCGATGAAAGCGCCAGCAGCCGTGACGTAAATGCGGGCGGCGGGTTGAGTTTTGCGCAAGCGATCGGCGAGCACTCCGCCGAGGAGGATGCCGAGGATGGTGCTGCCTTGAACGAAGACGGTGGCATTCCAGCCGCTGTCCGTCATCGAGAGTTGGAAACGCTCTTGCAGGAAGGTGGGGAACCAGGCGAAGAAGATCCACTGGATGGCGCAGAAGGCGGCGAAGGCGGCGCAGAGGGCCAGGTAAACAGGCGAGCCCAGGAGGGCGGATAAATTGCCGGGCTGATTGGGCGAGGTTTGGGGAGTGGACTGGTTGTTGAGGCTTCGTGCGAGGATGGCGCTGTATGCGATGCCGACGGCGGCGGCGACCCAGAAGGCGCTGCGCCAGCCGACATGATCGGCGGCCCAGCCGCCATACCAGCCACCGGCGATGACTCCGATGAGCTGAGCCGATTGGTGGATGCCGAGGGCGCGGGAGCGGGCAGCGTCCGGGTAGCTTGCGGCGATCAGGGCGAGGGCGGCGGGGTAGTAGAGCGCTTCTGTGAGTCCCATGACGGCGCGCCAGGCGAGGAAAGCGGTTGTCGATGTGGAGATGCCGCAGCCGAGGGTTGCGATGCTCCAGAGGATGAGGCTGGAGAGGATGAGGCGATCGCGGCGCCAGAGGTCCGCGGCCCGGCCGGCCAGGGGCATGGCGAGCGTGTAGACCCAGAGGAAGATGGCACCGATCAGGCCAAGCTGGGCGGGGACGAAGCCGAGATCGGCCTGGAGGGCGGGGAACATCGCGTAGACCATTTGGCGGTCTGTGTAGTTGATGGCGAAGGCGATCCAGAGGTAGGCGATTAGCGGCATGATCGCGCGAAGACCTTGGGCATCGGGGTGTAAGTGAAGTCTTTGTCGAGTGGGTAGAGGGGGCGGGCGGCGCGGGTGTGGCCGAGGCTGAGGAGATTGGCGGAGGTGGCGCCGGGAGCGTCGATGTTGAGGACCAGCTCCGCGCCGTCATTAAAAAAATGGGGCTGGCAGAGGGGGGATTTGACCACGGTCATGTCGAAATCGGCGGGGTGCTGGCCGTTGGCGAGGAAGAGGGTCCGGTCGTAGAGGCTCACCGGGCGGGTGGTGATTACCAGGGTAATGGCGCCGGACTTGAAGACGGCGGTGGGGCCGGCGAACCAGGCCTCGCCGTGGGACTCGCTGCGGAGATGGCCATCGGAAAGATGAGTGACTTGGCCGGTGAGGGTGACGGGTTGGAAGCGAGGGTCTAGAGTGCCTCCGAGGTCGATGGCGAGTGTCGCGTTGCGGCCGGCTTTGACGCAGGCTTGGACGGCGACGGGATCGACGATGGGAATGAGAGCGGTGCGGGGACAGGCGGCGCGGAGGAGTTGAGCGAGGATGGCGTTGGAGTCGCCGGAGGCACCGGAACTGGTGGCGTCGGCGGCATCGACCAAGACCACGCGGCCTGTTGCGGCGGCGGCCAGGCGGATGCTCTCTTCGAGGCCGGTGAGGGGCTGCTGGATTTGCTCTTTCAAGGCCCAGAAGTCATTGGCGATGGCGGTGGCTTCGGCGAGGGCGCAATCTGAGGGGCCGTCGGTGACGAGCAGGACGTTGGAGGCTAGATCGGGAACATCGGTGAAAGGGTTGCCGATGAAGATGCCGCCGCTGAGGCCGCCGGGGGAGTTTTCGTAGCGAATGGCGCGTTGGAGCGGGCCGCAGATTAGGCCGCTGTCTGTGACGCAGTTGGCGCCGCGCACGAGGGCGGGGATGGGGACGCGCACTTGCACGGGTTGGATTTCGTTGTCGAGCAGGCGCAGGAGGAGCCGGGCGACGCGTTGGCCAGTCTCGAAGAAGTCGACGTGGGGATTGGTGTGATAGACGAGGACGGAGTCCGAGTGCTGGAGGATTCGATCGGTGAGAATGCCGTGGAGGTCGAGCGAGACGACGATGGGGACGGTGGGGCCGACGATGGCGCGGGTGCGCTCGACCAGATGGCCCTCGGCGTCGTCAATTTCGGTTGAAGCCAGTGCGCCGTGCAGGGCGAGATAGACAGCGTCGAGCGGGAGGGCGCGTTTTACGGCGTCGAGAAACTCATTGGCGATGCGGGCGAAATCGGCCGCGGCGACAGGGCCAGAGGAGGTGATGCCGCGGGCGCTGTAACCGCCGATGACATGGAGGTTTGGGTGCTGGCCGAAGACTTGGAGCGCGCCGCCGACCTCGGAACGCACAGGGCGGTGATAGGCGAGCACGGCGTCGCCAAAATCGACGAGAAAGTCATCGTAGTGGGCCAAGACTGGATTGAAGGAGGAGATCTCTTGCTTGCATTCGTTGATCAGGATGCGGCGCATAGCTTCGCACTATGATATTGTGCCCGCCATGAGAAAAGTGCGAAATATTGTCGGCGTCTTGGCGGGCGTGATGTTGGTGGCGAGCTGTTTCGCTCACTCGATCCTTGGGTGGGACGAGATTAGCCGCCAGCTATCCAGGACGCGGGCCAGCCAGGAACTGGTGGATGGTTTCCGGATGGGGTGGATGTATGGCGGGATGGCGATGGCGGTGATGGGGGCGACGGTGTTGTTGATTTTTGCGAAGCGGCTGCGAGGGCGGGAAGCTTGTAGCGATCCGGCCAAGGCGATCGCGGCGGGGTATCTGGCATTTGCCGTTTGGGCCGCCGTCACGACCAATTTTGACCCCTTCTTCTGGATGTTTTTGACGCCAGGGGCATTGCTGGCCTTCGCTGCATGGGATTGAAATGATATACGTGGGAGGTGTCAATTTCATTGAACGGTGAACGGGTATTGATTGTGGGCGCGTCGAGCGGGATTGGACGCGCGGCGGCGGTCTTGTTTGCGCGCGAGGGGGCTCGGGTTTATGCCAGCGCGCGGCGCGAAGAGCGGTTGGCCGGGCTGGCCGCCGAATTGGCGGGGGAAGGGCACGCGATTGAATTTGGCGTGTCCGACGCCGGGAGCCATGAGTCGATGGAGGCGCTGGCTGCCGATGCCGTAAAAAAGCTTGGCGGAGTGGACGTATTGGTTTATGCAACGGGAACGAACACGCCGGACCGGTCGATGGCTCGGCTGACGCGGGCGATCTGGAATGAACTGGTGGAAGTGAATCTTAACGGGGCGTTCTCGATTACGGCGGCACTGCTACCGGCGATGCGGGCGGCGGGCAAGGGGCAGTTGATCTATGTCTCGTCAATCTCAGGCAAGGTGGCCGATGTTTCGGGGGCGGCGTATCAGGCGTCCAAGCGCGGGATGTTGGGCTTGGCGGCTGGGATTCGTCAGGAAGAGCGCGAGCATGGTATCCGGACTTGCGTAGTGTGTCCGGGGCTGGTGGATACCGAACTGATGGAGAAGCGGCCGGTGAAGCCGAGTGCGGAGACGCTGGGGAAGGCGTTGCAGCCGGAAGACGTGGCCGAGGCGATCCTGGGCGTGGCGCTGCTGCATCCGCGGGCGGCGATTACGGAGTTGGAGATTTTGCCGACGGTGCTCTAAAAGGACAATCCGTTTATCGGTTGCGAGCGTAGCTTCTATCGTTATGAAGCTCGCTTGCTTGTTGTTGCTATCGGTTTACGCGCTTATGGCGGCCGACGTCACTGGACGGGTGCTTGACCCGCAGGGGCGAGCGGTTGCCGGGGCGCGGGTGAGTCTTGGCGGCGGCGTTGGGTTGACCGACTCGAGTGGCGAGTACCGTTTTGCGGGCGTTGCGTCGGGTAAATATCGATTGAGCGCGGAGGCGGCGGGGTTTCAGGGTGGAGGGCGGGAGGTTGTGGTGGGCGAGGGGGCGCTGCGAGTTGACTTGGCACTGGCCGGGATTGCGGGGCAGCGTGAGTCGATCGTGATTACTTCGAGTACGGTTGAGCCGGGAGTGGATCTGCGGAACTCCGAAGTGTTTGACCGGACGCTTTTTAGCCGCGATGACCAGGTGATGCAGCAGTTGAATGCTGGGATCAACGCTGGGCAGCATGAGGGAGGGGGGAAGTCGCTGGAGATCCGGCGCTTTGGGTTTAACCTCGACCATGGCGGGGTGAACGGTGGGTTGAAGGTGTTGGTGGATGGGGTGCAGCAAAATCAAGGGACGCAGGGGCATGGGCAGGGATATCTTGGGGCGCTGAAGGCGCTGAGCCCGGAATTGATTCAAGGCGTGACGCTGGTGAATGGCCCGTTTAGCGCGGAGTACGGGGATTTTAGCGGGTTGGGGGTGGTGCATATTCGGCAGCGGGAGTCTTTACCAGAGGAGTTTACGGTGCGCTTGCAGGGCGGGAATTTTGGGGCGCGGCGGGGGTTTCTGGCTTACAGCCCGAGCGTGCAAACCGTCGACGCGTATGTGGCTTATGAGGGATCGTACACGGATGGGCCGTTCCAAAATCCCGGACGTTACCGGCGCGACAATGTAAATGGGAATTTCACGAAGACACTGCGTGCCGACGAGAAGCTGGGTTTTCGTACGTTGTTTGGGCGGAATGATTTTTATTCTTCTGGCCAGTTACCGCTTGACTTAGTGAATGACGGTGGGCTTGACCGTTTTGGATTTATCGATCCGAGCACTGGCGGGCGTGTGAAGCTCGGGACATTTTCCACTTACTACAGTAAGTTGTGGAAGAACGGCGACGTGCTGAAGCTGGATGGTTTTGTATCTCGATCGCTGTTCGACTTGTACTCGAACTTTACCTTCTTTTTGAATGACCCGGTGAACGGGGACGCCTTCCAGCAGCACGATTCTCGAGTGCAACAGGGTGGGAATGCGCAGTATACGCACGCGCACAAGATTGGCGGGGCGGCGGCGGTGCTGGTGGGCGGATTTAACGT
>JANXUM010000339.1 GCA_025356215.1 Bryobacter sp.
GTGATGGAGGCGATGAAGATGCAGACCACCGTAAACGCCTCGATCGACGGGAAACTGGAAGCGATACTCATCAAAGTGGGTGATACCGTTGAACCCAAAGATCTCCTAATACTCCTTGAGTAAGCAGGGCGACTCGTTAACCGATTCGGCGTCGCGGGCTTCGACAAGAAAGCCCAATGCTTGAACGGCATTGCTCTCTCCTGAAGCGTTTCCACCGTATACGGCGCATACCGGTGAGACACCCCGAGCCCCCTTTCGACCCCAACACGATCACCGAACAAATGCGAATCGAAGCCAAGCACTTCGTCGACTGCCTCTATCCGCGCAGCGCGTAAAACGAACCCAACCGGAACCGGAATCTATCCTTGCCTTATCCTGAATCATGCGCTTTGTCTTCGTCGCTTTGCTGGGGGTATCGGCCCTCCACGGCCAAAATTTTGCCGAACCATTCTTGTCGCCACTGCGATCCGAAGTATTCTTTAGCTCCGGCGGAGACATTTGGCGGGCTCCGGACACCGGCGGCGAGGCCAGCTTGGTGATCTCAAACCCGGCGGATGACTCGCGCCCGATGGTATCTCCGGACGGCACAAACCTAGCCTTTCAATCGACGCGAACCGGCAATGGCGATATCTACGTCTTGACGCTCGATAGCGGCCAGTTACGCCGCATCACTTACGATTCGGGGCCCGATATCCTCAACAATTGGTCCAGGGATGGTAAGTGGATCTACTTTCACTCCTCCGCTCGGGAGATCTCTGGGATGAATGACATCTATCGGGTTCCCGCATCGGGCGGCACGCCCGAACGCGTGGCGGCCGATGTCTATACGAATGAGTTTTTCGGCGCGCCCTCGCCGGATGGTCAGTCACTTGTGTTCTGCGCCCGAGGCACTTCGGACCGTCAGTGGTGGCGGCACGGTCACTCCCATCTGGAGGAATCCGAGCTCTGGCTAACCCGAGCCGGTCAATTGCCCACGCAACTTACAGCAAAAGGCGCGAAGCATCTTTGGCCGATGTGGTCTGCCGATGGCAAGCGAGTCTTCTACATGAGCGATGAGGATGGGAATGAGAACCTTTACTCAGTCGAACCCGGCCAGAAAGCGAAGCAATTGAGCTTCTATAAGGACGGTCGCTTGCTGTGGCCGTCAATCGCTTACTCCGGCAAGACGATCGTGTTTGAGCGCAATTTCAAACTGTACCGGATGGAGACGGCCACCAATCAAATCACCGAGATGCCGATGACCTTGCGCGGCATAGCCGATTCCCCGTTATCCGAACGGCGCCGGCTGACGCAAGGCTTCTCGGCCTTGGCCGTGTCCCCGGATGGCAAGAAGGTCGCTTTCGTGGCCAGGGGCGAGGTCTTTGCCGCCGGTACGCGCGACGCGGGCGACGCGGTACGAGTCACCTCAACTCCCGGCGTCAAAGCGAATTTGACCTGGAATGCCGATTCGACGATCCTCCTCTACACGGGCGACCGCGACGGTGCCGTGAACCTGCACTCCTACGACTTCACCAAGAAGGCCGAGACTGCTCTAACCACTGGCAAAGCCATGAACTCCTTGCCGCGCTGGTCCCCGGACGGCAAGCAAATCGCATACGTTCGTGACGGCAAGGAACTCCGGCTCATTGACTTGGCGTCCTTGAAGGATTCCAAACTCGCCGATGGCCGATTCACACTTCCGCCCTTGGACGGAGGCTTCCGGGCCGCCTGGTCGCCTGACTCAAAGTGGATCGCGTACGCAAGCCGCGGCGCCAAGAACTTTGGCAATGTGTATGTCGTCCCGGCGGCGGGGGGCCCGTCGCGGCAGCTCAGTTATCTACCCAATACCTTCGCTGCGTCCGTGGAGTGGGCACCAGACGGCGAGGCGATCTATTTCCGCTCGGGACAGAGGACTGAGAATTCGTACATCGTCAAGATTGACCTGCGGATCAAGGACAAGCCGCTGCGCGAAGACAAGTTCGACGAACTGTTCTCGACCGCTACGCTAGGCAAGAAAGACGAGAAGAAGGCGACGGCGATCGACGCCGACGGGATCAAACGTCGGGTGGCCTTGTTGCCGCTCGACCTGGACGCGGGCGACTTTGTTATCAGCCCGGACGGCAAGCTTCTCGTGTTGTCGGCGCAATCCGGACAGCAGACGCAGTTCTACACCGTGAGCCTGGATCCGCTGCAGGCCGGCCCGCTCATTCCCCGGCAACTCACCTCTTCGGCGGGCGCGAAAACAAGCCCCCGGTTCTCCGCCGACTCGAAAGACGTCTACTTCCTCGATCAGGGCAAAATCGCTTCGATCTCGGTGGAATCGCGCACACCGAAGGCCTTCCCCATCACGGCGGAGCTTAGCGTGGATTTCAATGAGGATAAGCGGCAGTTGTACTCGCTGGCCTGGGGACACTTGAATCATCATTTTTACGACACAAAATTCCATGGAGCCGATTGGGCGGCCGCCAAGGAGCGCTTTGAACGGCCCGCGATGATGTCTCAAAGCCCGGAGGAATTCCGCCGCACTGTCAACCTGATGATCGGGGAACTCAACGCATCGCACTTGGGCTTCAGCGTGCCGCCGCAGCCCGGAAACGCGAGCGGCCGTCTTGGATTGGACTTCAGCGACGCCCGCACCTTTACAGTTGGATCGATCCTGCCGCTGGGCCCGGTTGCCCTGGCGGGAGGCGTAACGCCCGGTATGCGCCTGAGCGCGATCAACGGGCAGGCACTCGGCCAGGACACAAACATCGACCGGATACTCGAGTTCTCCACAGGAAAGAAGACCGTACTTAGCTTCGACGGACGCTCCATCACCGTCCAGCCGATCGGCGGCGCCGCCGAAAAGCAACTCCGCTACAAGGCTTGGGTGGACTCGAATCGGGCCTTGGTGGACAAGCTCTCGGGCGGCAAGCTCTCCTACGTCCACCTTCCCGATATGAGCGAGGGCTCACTGAATCAGTTTTATCTCGATCTCGATGAGGACGCGCACTCGCGCAAGGGCGTCGTAATCGACGTGCGGAACAACAACGGCGGCTTCGTCAACGTCTATGCGATTGACGTACTGGCGCGGCGCAGCTACTTTACGATGCGCGAGCGCGGGGATGAAGCAGCAACCCCTTCGCGCACGGCGCTTGGCCAGCGCTCGTTGGATTTACCGACAATACTATTAACCAATCAGCACAGCCTGTCCGACGCCGAGGACTTCACCGAAGGCTATCGTTATCTCAAGCTCGGCAAGACGGTTGGCGAGCCGACGGCCGGGTGGATCATATTCACTTGGAACCAGACCTTGTTCGATGGGTCAACCCTGCGCTTGCCGCGGCAGGGCATTGACGACATGGCCGGGCGTCCCATGGAACGCAATCCGCGTCCGGTCGACATCGCCGTTGTAAGGCCGATCGGGGAAGCCAGCCGCGAAGGTACCGATTCCCAAATTGCCCGCGCCGTGACGGAGCTGCTGAATCAGGTGAAGTAATGGCGGACCACGAAATCACGCAGTTGCTGAACGACTGGTCGCAGGGGAACAAAGAGGCCTTCGAGGATCTTGTCCCGGCGGTCTACGACCAACTGCGTAAGATTGCCGCCGGGCTAATGCGTCGTGAGCGACCGGACCATACGCTACAGGCTACCGCCTTGCTTCATGAATTCTATTTCCGGCTGGCGCGTCAGCGGACCATGAATTGGCAGGACCGTCAACACTTCTATACCTTTGCGGCCAAAGTGATGCGGTTGATTCTGGTGGATCACGCTCGCCAAACTAAGGCGCTTCGGCGCGGGGGCGAGGATGCGGTCAAGGTTCCGCTTACCCCCGATTTACCGTGGCTGGGCAGTGAGCCGGACAATTGGCTCGACCTCAATCGCGTGCTGGACAAGCTGGAAGCTTTGGACGCCAATAAGGTGCGGATCGTCGAGTTGCGCTTCTTTCTGGCCTTCACGACCGACGAGATTGCAGACTTGCAATCGGTCTCGAAATCGACTGTGGATCGGGAGTTGCGCTTCATCAAGAGTTGGCTCTACACCGAGCTCAACGGCGCTGGCACCGCGCACAGTGCGTAGTGCCGCGCTGGGAAACCAGCGTGCGCAGGAGCGGGTCGCCGCACAGCGGGCAGGGCTGGCCAGCCTTGCCGTATACGCGGTGCTGAGCCTGGAAACTGCCGCGCTGCCCCGTCGCATCCACGTAGTCTGAAATGGACGAGCCGCCCGCCGCGATGGCCTCGCCCAGCACTTCAAGCATCGACGCGTGAAGCCTTGCCAGCCTTGCCTTCGACAGGCTCGCGGCCACTGCCTCAGGGTGGATGCCGGCGCGAAAGAGAG
>JANXUM010000349.1 GCA_025356215.1 Bryobacter sp.
GTGCCCGAGAAGCACCAAATAAGAGCGCGACTCATAGGCGTTCAGCCCGATTTGCTGGAGGCGGCGCCAGTAGTGTTGATATTCCGTCCCATTGAGTTCAGTCGACATCCAATTGTAAGAAAGGTAGCACGCTAAGCTTAGGTTTCCCCATCATGACATCCAAATCCACATCCTTACCGACGACGTATGGCGAGTTGAAGAACAGCGAATGGGGGGCTGGGCAAGGTCGCAGCGTCAAGGACGAGATTCGGGCAAACCTGCTTCTGAAACTGCGCGAGGGCGGGGAGCTGTTTCCGGGCGTGATGGGCTACGAGGACAGCGTCGTGCCGCAGGTGGTGAACGCTCTTTTGAGTCGACACAATTTCATCCTGCTTGGACTGCGCGGGCAGGCGAAGACGCGGTTGATCCGGATGCTAACCAGCCTGTTGGACGAGCATGTTCCTTTCATCGCCGGTAGCGAGATTCGCGACAACCCGTTCCGACCTTTGACCAAATATGGACGGCGGGTGCTGGCTGAAAAGGGCGACGCAACGGCGATCGAATGGTTGACCCGGGGACAGCGCTATGTGGAGAAGCTGGCGACCCCGGACGTCACCATCGCCGACATGATCGGCGACATTGATCCGATCAAAGCCGCCAAGCGCGGCGCGGACATCGCGGACGAGGAGAACATCCACTACGGCCTGCTGCCGCGGGCGAACCGGGGGATCTTTGCGGTGAATGAACTTCCGGACTTGGCGGGCAAGATCCAGGTGGGTTTGTTCAATATTCTGCAAGAGGGTGACGTGCAGATCAAGGGCTATCCAGTGCGGCTGGAGTTGGACCTGATGCTGGTGTTTACAGCCAACCCGGAGGACTACACGGCGCGGGGCAAGATCATTACGCCGCTGAAGGACCGTATTGGCAGCGAGATCCGGACGCATTATCCGTTGACGCTGGAGCGGGGCGTGGAGATCACGGCGCAAGAGGCATGGGTTGAGCGGGCGGGCGGGGCGGAGACGGAGATGCCTTTGTACATGCGCGAGATCGTTGAGCAGATCGCGTTTCTGGCTCGCGACGACAAGCGCGTCGACCAGCGGAGCGGCGTGTCGCAACGGCTGCCGATTTCGGTGATCGAGAACATCGTATCGAACGCGGAACGCCGCGCGGCCATTGCGGGCGACGATCACGCGGTACCACGAGTTTTGGACTTATACGCGGCGCTCCCGTCGATCACCGGCAAACTTGAGCTCGAGTACGAGGGTGAATTGAAGGGCGGCGACAACGTGGCGCGGGACCTGATCCGGCAGAGCGTGGCGTTGGCCTATTCGCGCCTGATGGACGGCGAGAACATGAAGCAGATCATCCAGTGGTTCGATCTGGGGGGCAGCTTACATTTACCGGAGCTGGCGACAGCCAGCGAGCTGGTGGCGCAACTGGACCAGATCAATGGACTGATGGAGAAAACGGCGAAGCTGGGGCTGGGCGTGCGTGAGCCGGACGCCAAGCGCGCGGCGGCGGCGGAGTTCATCCTTGAGGGCCTGTACGCGCATCGAAGGATCAATCGCGACGAAGAGCAGGCATTTGTGGGCAGCGAGAAGCGTAAAGAGCAGCAGCGGCCGGGCGAGCCGGAAGAGCAGGGCGGGCGGCGGTCGGAGCGGCGGAAGCAAAACTTCCAGTAGGAGTATCGATATGAGGCGCGTTCGCTATTCGAAGTACAGCGGCGAGGACCTTGGCATTAGCGCCGAGGATCTGATGCGCGCCTTGGGAGATTTTTTTCTGGACAGCGGGTTCCAGGATTGGTGGAACCCAAACCCCAACGCCAAGCCGACGATGGAAGGCTTGAAGGAAGCGATCCTGCGAGCGTTATTGGACGGGGGGATGTTCGACGACGAGGACAAGGCTCGCGAGATTCGGGAAATGCTCGAGAAAATGGAGATCGAAGAGCTGGATAAACTGCTGACCAAACTTGCCCAAAAGCTGGTGGACGAGGGCTATGTGCGGACACAGGGCGGGGGCGGACCGGGTGGCGAGACAGAGATGTCGGTGGAGACGACGGATAAGTCAGTTGACTTTCTCGGGTTCAAGACTTTGAAGGACTTACTGGGGAGCTTGGGCCGGTCGAGCTTTGGGGCGCATGATACTCGCGACTTATCGACCGGTATTGAGGCGAGTGGGTCGGTGAAGCCATATGAGTTCGGAGATACGATGAATCTCGACATTACCGAGACTTTGTCGGCGGCTTTGAAGAGGCAGGGC
>JANXUM010000350.1 GCA_025356215.1 Bryobacter sp.
GGGCGCCCTCCTCCATTCCTTTGGCGGCAAACTGCGCGCGGATGGCGGCGTCCACGCGATCCTTGACGATTGAGCTGTCCAGATCCGGCCCGCGCGCGTTGATCACACCCTTGCGCAACGCGTAGGTCCGGAATTTTTCAAAATCCACTTCTTTGTCGAAATCGATGTTGCGATCATCCGCAGTCAGGAGCGAAGCGAAAAGCAGAAGTAGAGCACGCATAGTTTCTACTGTAATGGACGGCGATACTGGGGTGTGGCCGTAAAGACAAACGCGATGCGCCTGCTGGACGCTTTGGGCATCCACTATGAAGCGCGCGAGTACGAAGTGGACGAGAGCGATCTGAGCGCGGAAAGCGTGGCCGCCAAGATCGGCTTGCCCGAGGAACAAGTCTTCAAGACGCTGGTGACACGCGGCGACGTGAACGGCGTGGCGATGGCCGTGATCCCGGCCAACACCGAGTTGGACCTGAAGGCGCTGGCGCGCGCCTCTGGCGACCGCAAGATTGAGCCGGTTTCTCTAAAAGAAGTGTTGCCGCTCACCGGCTACATCCGCGGCGGCGTGACGGCGCTGGCGGCTAAAAAGGATTACCCGGTTTTTATCGATGAACTGGCCCAGCTTTTTGAGACGATCAGCGTCTCTCCGGGGCTGCGCGGCGTTCAGATTCTGCTCAACCCGCTCGACTACGCGCGTGCGGCAAGTGCAAGCTTTGCCCCGATCTCGCGCTTCAAATGAGGCCCGCCGCTTGCCCGTTGAAACGAAAGGCAATTGCGTCCGTCTGATAATATTAGGTTGCGGAGATAGCCATAAATTATGAATCGACGTTTTCAGTTCCTCTTTGTTTCCTCATCGTTAGCCGCCGTCGTGCTGCTTTTGGTGGGCGTCAAGATGGGCCGCGGGGCCAGTAATTCGGATGACCCGTATAAGCACTTCAGCGTGTTTAGCGAAGTGATTACCCGAATCAAGAGCGACTACGTCGAAGAGCCCGACATGAAGAACGTGACCTTGGGCGCGCTCAACGGCATGCTCGAATCGATCGACCCCTTCGCCAGCTATCTCAACGCCGATCAATTCAAGCAGTATCAGGCCACCAAGGGCACATCCAAAGCCAATGTGGGCTTGGTGCTGAGCCGCCGCTTTGGCTATGTCACGGTTGTCGATTCGATCCCGGGCACTCCGGCCGAGAAGGCGGGTTTCAATACCGGCGACATCCTTGAGACCATCAAGGGCGTTTCCAGTCGCGACATGCCGCTGGCCTTTGCCGAGATGTTGCTCATGGGCGACGAAGGTTCAACCGTGGACGTGCAGGTGTTGCGCAGCCGCAAGCCCGAGCCTGAGAAGCTCACTCTGACCCGAGTCAAGATCGTGTATCCGCTACCCGTCCTGACCATCGCAGCCGACGCTGTCGCTACCTTGAAGGTGGCCTCGCTGCAAGGGGCGACGAAAGACGCGATGAAGAAAGAGCTCGAGAACGCTCTCTCCAAGGGTGCCAAGAAGCTGGTACTCGACTTGCGCAATTGCGCCACCGGCGACCCCGCCGATGGCGTCACCATCGCCCAATGGTTTCTCGACAAGGGCACCATCGGCAGCGTCAAAGGACAGCGCTCTGAGAACGTGAACTTCAATGCGGACGCCGCCAAGCAATTGTGGAAACTGCCCGTAGTGCTGATTGTCAATCGCGGCACAACGGCCGCGGCGGAAGTCTTTGCCGCCGCTTTGCTGGACAACAAGCGGGCAGACGTGGTGGGCGAACGCACTTACGGCGACGCTGCGATTAAAAAGGCACTCACGCTGGACGACGGCGGGGCGGTGATCCTGAGCGTGGCCAAATACTACGCCCCCAGCGGCAAAGCAATCCAGGATACAGGTGTGACGCCCAACTATCCGATGAACGATTTGAACGTGGGCCCAGATGAGGATCCGGACGGCGACGGTATCCCCAACACGCCCAACGACAAGCCAAAAGAAGACGCGCTGATGAAGAAAGCTCTCGAGCTTTTGAGCGGCGTCAAGACCGTGGCAGGCATCAATCCCGACGCCGCCCTGCGCCGCTAGCCAATCACTGCGAAAATAGAGACATGCCCATTTATGAGTACCGCTGCGCGGACTGCGGTAAGACCTTTGACGCCCTGCAAAAATTCAGCGACGAGCCCTATACCAACTGCGGACAGTCGAGCAGTTTGGTCTGTGAGACCAAAGGAAAAGGTACGGTGACTCGGCTGATCAGTTCCCCGTCATTCCACCTCAAAGGGACCGGCTGGTATGCGACCGACTACGCCAAGAGCGGCGCGTCTAAGCCCGCAAACACTGCTTCGGGCGACTCAAAACCGGAGTCCAAGTCCGAGGCTAAGCCGGAATCCAAGTCCGAGTCCAAATCAGAGTCCAAGAACGATTCTTCCAGCTCTG
>JANXUM010000370.1 GCA_025356215.1 Bryobacter sp.
GCCAGGATCGCCTACGAAATCCAGATCAACAACAACTACCCCGATCCACACCCAACCGGCAGCATCTACGGTTTTGTCGACGCCCCCAAAGACGCCTTAAAAGAGAACCAATGGAACGCCATGGACATCGCCGTGCGCAAAGATTCGATCACGGTAACGCTCAACGGTCGCGAAGTCGCCAAGACCGTACCCGATCCCAAGCGCCCTTCCAGCGGCCCCATCGGCCTCCAACTTCACGACCAGTTCAGCATCGTCCATTTCAGAAATATCGCCATTCGCAAGAGGTAACCGCTCGATGAAGTACACCGCACTCTTACTCCTCTGGGCCGCCCCCGCCGCAGCCGAGACCGTCCAACTCGATCTCCGAGCCGCCCTCCAGCGCGCCCTCCAGCAATCCCCGGAAGTGATTCTCAGCCGCATCGACGAGGCCAACGCTCAACAAGCCATCCAAGTCGCCCGCGATCCCTTCTTTCCTAAAGTGGTCCTCGGCAGCGGTATCGCCTACACCTACGGCTTCCCCATGAGCATGGATTCCGGCGGCCCCTCGCTACTCCAGTTCAAGGCCGTGCAAAGCCTGATCAACCGTCCCCAAAGCTATCTGCTTGCCAAATCCAAGGTCGACGCCAAAAGCGCCCAACAGGTCGTCCAGATGAAGCGCGAAGAGGTGTTGGAAAAGACGGCCAAGCTCTTCCTCGACGCCGACCGCGCCGCCCGCAACCTCAAGATCGTCACCGGCCAGATCGAAAACATGGAAGGCGTCCTCGCCGCCGTCACCGCCCGTCGCGACGAAGGCCGCGTGCTCCCCATCGAAGTGCAACGCGCCGACATCAACTTGAAACGCGCCCGCCAGCGCGCCCGCATTCTCGGCGTCGAACTGAAACAAACCGAGCACTCCCTCGCCTTCGTTCTCGGCTACGAATCCATTGACCGTGTGGAGGCCCAATCCACCGGTGCCGGCTTCGACGTTTCCGTCGCGGCAGATTCCGAAACCGCCGTTCGCGAAGCCCTCGAGAACAGCCGCGAACTCAAGAAACTTCAAAGCGATCTTCAAGCCCGCAATCTCGAAGCCCAGGCCAACAAGACGGCTTGGCTGCCCCAAGTCGATCTCGTGGCGCAATACGGCCTCTATTCGCGCTTCAATAACTACGACCAATACTTTAGCCGATTCCAGCAAAACAACGCACAGTTCGGCGTTAGCTTCAAATTCCCGCTCGTCCCCGGCACGGCCAGTTCCGCCTTGGCCGCGCAAGCGCTGAATGAGGTCAGCCGCCTCCGCCTCCAGGTCTCCAATACCCGTAACCGCATCGAGATGGACACCCGCAAGCTCTACGAGGATCTACAGCTTCAAAAAGAGGGTCGCGATCTCGCACGTCAGGATCTCGAGGTAGCCCGCGACCAGATCAACCTTTTCCTCGCGCAGTTGGAAGAAGGCAAAGCAACGCGCCGACAAGTGGAGGAGTCGCGCTTCCTCGAAGCCGAAAAATGGCTCGCTTACTGGGACGCGCAATACTATTTCGACCGCGCCCGCATCTCGCTGCTCGCCGTAACCGGCAGCCTGATGACCCTGGCTTCCAACTAGTCCACGCGTTGTCGCACATACACTCCAACGTTTGCGACGCTCTTCCCTGCCGGATCTTTGGACACCGTGGTCACCGTCATCGTTTTTCCATCTTTTGACAAGACACGCCTGCTGGTCGCTACCACCTGCTGATACCGCTGGTAGCTAGCCTCGACCGTCCGCGCGTCCACCCGCTTCAATGCCACCGGTGACGTAAGCCCACTTCCCGAACGCACGATCGCTGGCTTACCGTCGTACGCCGCGACATAGTCAGTGATCAACACCTTACCGTCCGCCTGCGTCGTCTCTGAATGATATTGAACCCCGTCCACGCCCGTCTCCATTCGAATCGTCATGGCCTTCGGCAGCTTCCCACCCGCGTACTTCGACTTCGCTCCGTTCATCGTCCACACGCCGTCGAACGGGTCTTTGTCCCCAAACGCGTCCATCGCCAACAGGATCACTACAAGTAAGTTCATAAAAATATGGGAGCCGAACTCGGTAGCCCGGCTCCTCCCTCCCTAAATTAGAGCGATCTCAAGAAGTCCAGAATCGCCTGCTTACTTGACTCGGACAATTCGTTGAACTTATCAACCACACCATTCGCCTCCGAGGGCCCGTAGGTGTAAGAAGCCAAATCCTTCGATGGATTGTCCCCACCGTCGGAGAAAGCCCGCGAGTGATGCGCCTGAATTGCCTTCAATAAATCTCCGGTTCGCCCGTCATGCAGAAAGAACAGCCGCTGTCCAATTCCCCATAGAGGCGTTGTCCGAAACTCATCCGGCCCGGCGTTGCCTTGGATCACGTTGTCAGCCAACGTCGCGCCCATGCGGTGCACCAGCAAATCCGAATAGAGATTCACCGTCTTGCCGCGAAGCGCAACCACTTGCGGTCCGATCTCCTCGGACTGTTTGGTCGGGTTGGCAAACCCGGGCGTCTTGAACGACGGCGTATGGCAAAGCGCGCATCCAACATCGTTGAACAGTTGCTTGCCCAGCGCGGCGCTCTGGCTCAGCGCAACCGGCTGCGGCGCGTCGACAAAGCGCATGAACACCGTAAACATCAACCAGGCCGGCATGATCTTCAACGGGTTCTCATAAAAACCAACCTTCGTGCGCGGCACGTCGAAAGGCTCATAGGCGGTGTTACACGCTGGATCCTCGTTGCGTGCGATCGGGAATAAGTCATTCGTAATTCCCATCTCGACGTTGTAGGCTTCGCCGGCAAAAATGTTGATCGAACCATTCTGTGCCTTCCAGCCAAAGCGGCTGATGGTGCCGTTGTTCGGCACGATGTTGGTGTGGCCGCTGATCCCCAACGCGCGCTTCAGGGCGACGTTCGAGTTCATCTGATTTTTGATTGCCACGTCCTGGATACTCTCAATCAACCCAAGCCCGAATAACTGAAGCGGGATCCGGAACGCAACGTTCCGGCTGCGCACCGCCGATTCAAAATCAGGCTGGTCCAACTTGCACCCGGGCGCGTCGGAGCGTCCCTTGACTGTAAACAAACTCACCACGCCACCGTCACGCTGGCCGTCCGCCCCGTACTTGTAGCGCACCTCGCGGAACGCCCCATTGGCGTCCTCAAAAGAAGGAACGGTGTTCTTGCCACCCAGCCGGTGCGCAATGAGACTGGCCGGATTCATCGCGGGAGAAGTGCCGCCAATCGCCGGTTGAAAGTGGCAGATAAAGCATTGATCCGCATTGAATGTCGGGCTCATTCCGGCTGAATTGACCAACGACTTTGGAGAAAACGGATTTGCCGGATCCGGATCGATCGGCGGCACGCCCTCCGGCTGCTGCACGCACGTGTCACAGGTTCCTTCCAATTCCGATACCCGCAACAGGCTCTCGTAGAAGAGCGCCAATTCGTTTTGATTCAGTCCAGGAATCGGCTTGGGGATCGCGGATGCTGGGTTTGGACGAGGTCCGGGGTCTTTCGCCTTGAAGCCAAACTGCTGGTTTTGACCGGATACAACCGACGCAATAAACAGCGCCAAAATACCCAATCGGGACAGAAAAGAGTACTGCCTTGCTTGTAGTTTCATGATTACCTCAAACGGCCTGCGGATGTTGCCGCCATACACAGTTAGCACAAGATATTCAGTAATTGAATGAAGATTCAGTGAATCAATTTGGTCTAGGGCGATTTTGCTGCTGAAACGAGTTTGTCACTTAGACGTAAGAATTCGGTGCCAGACTCGAAACAGATGCACACCCGCCTCACCATCATCTTCGGCCTTTGCTGTTTGTTCGCCGGGGCGGCAACCGTTGGCGAAACTGATCGCTTTATTCCCCTGATTCACGATGGCGGCGGCTGGACCACGCAAATCACCATTGTCAATCTTTCCGATAAGCCAGCCTTGGTTGTAACAGCGTTCATGACGGCGAAGGGTGCGGGAGAAACTTGGCCCGTCGCGCTGAAAGCGACCCAGGGCAAGGTCTCGCGAAACAATGTCGAATCGATCTTATCGCCGGGCGCTATGACTGTCATCGAAACCAGTGGAAGCCCGGATCAGTTGACCCGAGGCTACGCCGACATCGTCGAATTCCAGGACCAGCCCATCGGGGCCTTCGCCCGTCTCATCAAACGAGACAAGGGCCAAATTATCCAAAGCTTCACCGTGCCAATCCTGCCAGCCAACGAGAGTAAGTCGGTGCTGCCGCTCGACTTATCCGATCCAGCCGCAGACCTCGAGCTGGTTTTTGTTTCTCCCACTTACTCAACCACGCTTGCCATTAACTTCCGCAAAGATACGGGAGAGATCGCCTTCTCCGACTACCTGACCTTCGACGGCGGATCTCAGATCTTCGTCAAGCCCCTCGAACTTTGGCCTCAGCTCAAAGACTTCCGTGGTGCGATGGAATGGAAAGTGTCCTTCCCCAATGCGGATCGCTATGAGTATCGATATCTATCGAGCGTTTCAATTTGGGGGTCCGGCGGTCAAGCTTGGGCTGCTTCCCCCGCGATGACGCTTAAGGCCGACCAACTCAAGGTCAACCCCTACTAGGCCTTTTGCTTCGCCTTCGTCGCCTTGACGGGCTTGGCCCCTTCCATGCGCAAATAGCCGGCGGCGGCCCGCAGCCGCACCTTTTCCTTCTTATCGCCCAGCAGCTCCCCAAGCTTCCCCTGCATGGCCGTCAGGTTTTTGGTCGCCACCAGATGCACCGCCGCCGCCCTCACCGTCCAATCCTCGTCCGCAAAGGCAGGGCCCAACATCTCGTCGCACATCTTGCCCTTCTCTTTGCAAACCAGGATCAAGCTGACCGCCCGCGCGCTGAAGTCCCCGTCGGCAATCATGCCCATCATCGCGCTGTACCCCGCGCCCACGCCCGGAACCGGAACGAACCCAATCCCCCGCTCCACAGAGAATAGAAAGGCGCTCCTGGGCGTCTTCAGCCTCCGCAAGCTACTCATCATCTCTTTCTTAAAAAAGTTGCTCTTGGCCTTCATGTCGCCCTCATAGACGGATTGCAGCGCTGACGTCCCCTCGGGCACCTTCATCGCGTGCAGCGCCTTGGCCGCGCCAAAGGCAACTTCCGGCACCTCATCGGTCAACATCGCTTTGAGCAACCCAACTCGGGAAAGATCGTTCAATTCTCCGAGACTATCGATCGCCGCCGCCCGCAC
>JANXUM010000114.1 GCA_025356215.1 Bryobacter sp.
CATCGGTGATCATCGTCAGCCTGCCGGTCCGCAGCGCGTCCGCAATCGTCGTAAACGGTGAAGAGAAATAACTGTTCGTAGTACAACCCCGCTCGCACGGTCCGCAATAATGACAAGGCTGCCGCCCATTCAACGGTCGCGTCAAAATCGCCGTCCGCCCCATCGTTACCACGCGCCCCATCTTCGCCTTTACCTGCGTTCGCAAATGCTCCTCGGTGCAGGTGAACTCCATCGCCGGTTGAAAGATCGAATCCGGCAATTGGTCCAACCCCTCGGCCCGTCCCGAGATCCCCACATACTTCTCCACCTCTTCGTAATAAGGCACCAGGTCCGAATATTGAATCGGCCAATCCTCGCCATACCCATCCCGCGACGCCGCCTTGAAATCGATGTCCCCCATGCGATAACTCTGCCGTCCCCAACTCAAACTGCGCCCGCCCACTACCCGCATCCGGATCCACTTAAAAGGCTTGTCCTGCGTGTACGGATTCTCGTTGTCGTTCACAAACCACTTCTGGTTGTACTCGGAGCAGGCGTAGCAAGTCCCCTGGATCGGCCTGTCTTTGAGCATCTTCGGCGACATCCCCAAGTACGGCATCTGCCAGGGGTTCACATGCTCCGTGTAGTCCCTCTTAGATACATTGCTCCCGGCCTCCAGCAACGCCACCCGCATTCCGCTCTCTGTTAATTTCTTAGCAGCCCAACCGCCCGTCGCGCCGCTCCCCACCACAATCGCGTCATAGCGTTCGCTTTGCATTGCTTGATAAGCCATGTAGACAATATATAGGAGGATCTCATTGGGAAAAGCTGCGGCCTACATGAACATGCCCTTTCTGCTGCTGGTCGCAATCGCCGGCGGCTACTACGGCGGCACATGGCTCGATCAACGATACGGCACCCGCTACTGGAACGTCGCCGGTCTCGTCCTCGGTTTCGCCCTCGGCCTCTACGAGATCATCCGGCAGCTCAACCAACTGGAGCGCAAAAAAGGTGGATGAATACCGCCTCAAGTCCAACCGCATCCTGCGCTGCGCCCTTGGCCTCTGCGCACTCGGTGCCGTGATCTTCCTCCTCTGGCGAGGCTGGCAAAGCGCCCTCGCCTTCCTCGCCGCCGGTGCAGTCAGCCTCGCCAGTCTGTACGTCCTCGCCCGCGGTATCGACATCCTCGGCCAAGGCCGTACAACGTGGCTCAAAGGCTTCGGCTTCGTCGTCCGCTTCGCTGTCTATGCACTAGCCCTGTCTGCTATTCTTAAGGTTTATCCGAACCATTCTTTGGAAGTCTTTTTTGGCATTTTCTTGTCGATTCTGGCCATCGGATTAGAAGCCCTCATCGAGTCTCACTACCATGCACGAAGAACATGAACTCTGGTTCACCGCGTTACTGAACGAACACTTTGCCGCCCCCGCCAACGCTCTCATCGAACTGGTCGGCCAACACGCCCACGAGCACGACAAGCCCTGGTCCAACTACAACGCCATGCTCGTCCTGATCGTCGCCTTTCTGATTGTCCTCCCCTGGATCGTCCGCGCTGGCCTCAGCCTCGCCCGCCCCGGCTTCCTTCAGCAAACCTTCGAACTGCTCGTCGAATTCATCAAGGGTCAAGCCACTGAAGTCATCGGCCACGACGGCCCCAAATACGCCTTCTGGTTCCTCACCTGCTTTACCTTCATCCTGTTCTCGAACCTGCTGGGCGTGATCCCCTCTTTCGAGAGCCCCACGATGAGCCCCGCCGTCCCTCTCGGCATCGCCGTCGCTACCTTCATCTACTACAACGCGATGGGCATCAAGGCCCAAGGCGTCATCGGCCACTTGAAGCATTTCATGGGTCCCGTCTGGTGGCTCGCCCCCTTCATGTTCGGCATCGAACTCATTTCCCATCTCATCCGGCCCGTCAGCTTGACCATCCGTCTTTTCGCCAACATGCTGGCCGGAGAGCAAGTCACTGTAGCCTTCATGCAACTGATTCCGATCGGTGCCCCGGCCGTCCTCATGGGCCTCCACACCTTCGTCAGCTTCCTCCAGGCATTCATCTTCACGATCCTCACCATGGCTTACGTCGGCATGGCCGTCGCCCACGAGGATCACTAAACAGTTTCGCTGTGCCAGTGTGAGCCCCAGGCGTCCCAACGTACTGACGGCACCACCTCCTGGTCGGCCATTTCAACCAAGTCACTTAAGGAGACTTCAACAACATGCGTAACAAAGCAATGATGATTCTGTTCATGCTCGCCTTCGCCGCGCCGATCTTCGCGCAGGGCAGCGGCCAGCCGATGGTCGGAGAAAAGGGCATCCTCGTCCCTGCCTTCGCCATGGCCCTCGCCGCCGGCCTCTGCGGTCGCGGTCAAGGTCAAGCCATCGCCAGCGCCGCTGAGGGCATCGCCCGCAATCCCGGCGCAGCCGGCAAGATCCAGACCTTGCTCCTCATCGGTCTGGCCTTCATCGAGTCGCTCGCCCTCTTCACCTTCGTTAAGGTCGGCTAGACTTTCGTCGTAAATCGGGCGGGACACATGCCTCAACTCAA
>JANXUM010000469.1 GCA_025356215.1 Bryobacter sp.
CCGGACGATGCCCTTCATCGAGTGCCGCTGAACCACATGCTGCATCTCGTGCGCCAACACCGCAGCCACCTGTTCGGGATTGTCCATGCGGTCAATCAAGCCGCTGAAGACAATGATGTGCCCGCCCGGCGCGGCCATCGCGTTCACTTGGGGATTGCGCACAACGCGCACCTCGAAGCGATAGGGACTGGGAGGACTGGCCGCCTCTAACCGCTTGACAATCGCGGCCATCAGCGCCCGCGTATCGGGCTCGTCGCACAGTGAGTCCTGCTTGGCGATCCCAGCGGCAATCGCCTCACCCAGCCTGTCTTCAAGAGAGAGCGGCACCAGTCCGACGACGCCGGAAAGCAACAGCGGCAATCCCTTCACGACCAGATAGATGGTGCCCGACACCAACAGCAGGCAACCCAGCAACAGCGCCGCAATCTGCCGCCGCATCGCCTAGAGGCCAAACCCCGCGTCGATTCCGGCGTCCGTTCCCAATGCCGCGCCGAGCGCGTCGCCAAACGCGTCGCCGGCTTCGATCGCCGTGCCGTCCGCGACAATGTTCGGCAGCGAGCTTAGCCGAAGGTTTTCAAGCGTGTATCGAAACTGCCGGCACACCGCCCACGGATAGGCGATTCCCAGCGTAAAGGCGGTTAGCAGCCCGTTGGTCAGTGTGAGAAAGAACAACCCGCCGCCGCTAACGCTGGACTCAAACGCGGTGCCGCCGAACTTCGTTTTGGCCCAGTAATAACGGGTCTGTTCGCCTTGAAACCAAAAGCGGTAAAGGGTAGCGGTCGGAAAGAATAACAGCAAGAACTTGATATAGGGCCAGCGCAAATCGCGCCCCCCACCGGTGAACTCAAAACGCTGCGTTCCATACCAACTGTTGTTCACGATGTACTTGCGCAGGTCGTTGAGAAAGTAAGGCAGGTAGATGCTCAAGGTGATGGCGGTCAGCAGTGCTCCAAGCCAAAAAACCTTCGCCAGCTCAAACAGATTACCTCGATAGGAGAAGCGCCTCCCTTGCCAGGCGGTACGGCTGTAGCGGTAGCGCAGCGCACCGTGAATCGCCACTGGCACCAGCAGCGCCAAGCCAACATAGAACAGCAGGGCTGCGAACGGAGCAAACTCTTTGTCCCCGTAAAGGCTGAACACAGCGATCGACCCGAAAACGGCGAGAAACATCCCGAAGAACTTCAACCAGCCAAGAAACAATTCTTTGCCGGTGCCGTGATACGAAAAAGGCTGACCGACGAACCGCACGTTGCTCCAAAGATAACGCCGGATCTCCGTCCGCCCCCAGAAGCTGTAGATACCAAGTGTCACGAAGCTCAGGAGGATCGTCTTCAGATACATCATGGCCAGCGCGCCGCCGTCACCGCTAAACTCAAAACGTGCCGGACCAGAGCTGGCGACAGGGGCTACGACCGGGACCACGACCGGCTGTGCGGAGCCAAATAAATAACCGCACTGGCAGCGCATCGGAAGCGTCTCGTATTGTGTGCCGCAATTCGGACAGAATGCCATAGCGACTTGAGTCTAACCCAGTCGGTGAAGCAGTTAGTCGTCCACCGCCGAACCGATCTTCAAAACTGCCAGGAAAGCCTCCTGCGGAATCTCCACGCGTCCCACGCGCTTCATCCGCTTCTTGCCTTCCTTCTGCTTATCCAGCAGCTTGCGCTTTCGGCTGATATCCCCGCCGTAACACTTGGCAATCACGTTTTTACGAATCGCCGATATCGTCTCGCGAGCAATGATCTTTGCCCCGATCGCCGCTTGCAAAGCCACTTCAAACATCTGTCTGGGTATCAGTTTCCGCAATCGCTCCACCAGCAATTTACCCCGGTCGTGCGCAAACTCACGATGCACAATCATCGACAGCGCGTCCACCGGCTCGCCCGCCACCAACACGTCCAGCTTCACCATCGGCGACACACGGTGCCCCGACAAGTGATAGTCAAGTGACGCGTAGCCGCGAGAACAGCTCTTCAAGCGGTCATAGAAATCAAGGACGACCTCGCTCAGCGGCAGCTCATATTCCAGCATCACGCGCGAGTCGCCGATGAACTCAAACTTCTTCTGCATCCCGCGCTTTTCTTCCACCAGCTTCAAGATCTCGCCGATATACTCTTCGCGCGTGATGATCGTCGCGTCGATGATCGGCTCTTCGATCTTGTCGATCTCGGTCGGGTCGGGGAAATTCTGCGGGTTCTCCACTTCGATCGTCTTGCCGTTCATCAAGGTGACCTTGTAGCGCACCCCAGGCGCGGTCGTGATCAGATCGATGTCGAACTCCCGCTCCAGGCGCTCCTGCACGATCTCCATATGCAGTAATCCAAGAAAGCCGCAACGGAATCCAAAGCCCAGCGCCATTGAACTCTCAGGCTCATAGCTGAGCGCGCTGTCGTTCAGCCGCAGCTTCTCCAACGCCTCGCGCAGCAAATTATGCTCGCTGCTCTCCACCGGATACAAGCCGGCAAACACCATCGGCTTGATTTCCATAAAGCCGGGCAAGGGGTCCACCGCTTGCCGCGAGTCTTCCATGATCGTGTCGCCAATGCGCGCGTCCGCCACGGTCTTAATATTGGCGAACAGGAAGCCCACTTCGCCCGCCGTCAATTCGTCGCATGGGATCGGCTTGGGCGACTGATAGCCCAGCCCGTCCACCTCAAACACTTTGCCGGTCGCGAACAGACGCACGCGCATGCCCTTGCGCACGCGCCCTGAAATCACACGCATCAGGATGATCACGCCGCGATAGGAATCGAACCAGCTATCGAAGATCAGTGCCTGTAGCGGGTCGTCCTGCTTGCCCTTCGGCGGCGGAATCTTCGTCACGATCGCTTCCAGAATCTCTTCGATGCCAATGCCATTCTTGGCGCTCGCCATCACCGCGTCGCTCGCGTCCAACCCGATGACGCTCTCGATTTGTTCTTTGACCCGATCCGGCTCGGCGCTCGGCAGATCGATCTTATTGATCACCGGTACAATCTCAAGATTCTGGCCCAGGGCCAAGTAAGTATTCGCCAGGGTCTGCGCCTCGACGCCTTGCGAGGCGTCGACAATCAACAGCGCCCCTTCGCACGCTTGCAGGCTACGTGAGACTTCATACGAGAAGTCGACGTGCCCCGGGGTGTCGATCAAATTCAATTGGTAATCCAGGCCGTCTTTGGCCCGGTAATTCAGCCGCACCGCGTGCGCCTTGATCGTGATCCCACGCTCCCGTTCGAGGTCCATCGAATC
Source organism: Bryobacter sp. (assembly GCA_025356215.1). Taxonomy (GTDB): domain Bacteria; phylum Acidobacteriota; class Terriglobia; order Bryobacterales; family Bryobacteraceae; genus Bryobacter. The sequence continues at coordinate 3,229 of JANXUM010000469.1, forward strand.
GAGAACCTGGGCCATCATTTCACGTTGACTCAAGGCACCGGTGAATTCCAGAAGCCGGTCGGCCAACGTGGATTTGCCATGGTCAATGTGCGCAATGATTGAGAAGTTCCTAATAAATACTGGGTCCATGCGCTAAACTGAGGATACCCCGTTCTTACGCCTATGTCCTCATTCCACCCCAATGAAATCAAGGTCCGCGAAGGCCTTGGCAGCGCCCGAGGACTGCGCGTGGCCGTCGTTGTTAGCCGCTTCAACAGCCTCGTCACCGACCGTCTGCTCGATGGCGCGCTCAGCGCGTTAGCCCGCGCCGAAGCAGAACCCAAAGACCTCGAGATCATCAAAGTACCGGGTGCCTGGGAAATGCCAGTGGTTGTCGCAGAACTCGCCCGCCTTGGTAAAACCGATGCCATCGTCTGTCTCGGCTGCGTTGTCCGTGGCGATACGCCGCACTTTGATTACGTCGCGGGCGAGAGCGCCAAAGGCATCTCGAGCGTCGCCAAAGACAGCGGCATCCCCGTCGCCAACGGCATCCTCACCACCAACACCATGGAACAAGCCCTCGACCGCGCAGGCGGGAAAATGGGCAACAAAGGGGCCGAAGCCGCTATGTGCGCCATCGAAATGGCTCAGCTCCTTGGCAATCTCAAAGGCGCAAAGGCCTAAACCCAAATGGCTAGCCGGAGAAAATCGCGCGAACGGGCGCTTCAGGTTCTATACGTTTGCGACATGCGTAAGCAGGAAGCCGACGAGGCCATCGAAGCTTACTACTACACGCTCCACGCCGAGGACGACGACTTCACCCGCCTCGCCCGCGACCGCTTCATGGAAGAGCTCGTGCGCGGCGCCAGATCGCAGTGCGAGATGCTCGACGACCGCATCGGAAAGGCGAGCGAACATTGGCGGCTGGACCGAATGCCTTCTGTCGACCGCAACATCCTCCGTCTAGCTGCCTTTGAGCTTTTTGAGGGCAAGCTGCCCTACGCCGTCATCATCGACGAAGCGCTTGAGCTGGCCCGCCGCTACAGCGGCAACGAGAGCGTCGCTTTCGTCAACGGCGTCCTCGACGCCGTCAAGGCAAATAGCGAAAAACCGCTACTTGCCAATGCAAAAGGTTGAGAAGATCCGGTTCAGGATATCGTCTGCGGTAGTGGCGCCGCTCACTCCATCGATCGCCCGCAGCGCCTCGTAAAGATCCAGTAGCAGCATCTCATGCGGAATGCTGGCCTCAATCGCCAGCCGGGCGCGGTTGAGGCTGACGCCGCAATCTGCCAGCAGATTTTTCTGCCGCAAGCTGGTAATAAACCCGTCCCCTGCCTCGTGAAGCCCTCCTGGCGATACGGCTTCCACAATTGCCGCCCGAAGGCCTTCGAGATTCTCTCCCGTCGCCGCAGACACGCAAATCGCCCCGCCCGGCATCGCCCCCCGCCCGACATCGCACTTGTTGGCCACCAGCAAATGCGGCGTGCCCGGAATCAAAGCCCCATCCTCCGCCGTCAAGCCAGCCGCCGCGTCAAATACCAGCAAAGTCAGATCCGCGTCGGCAACCGCTTCGTGGCTCCGCTGGATGCCAAGCGATTCCACGGGGTCGATGGAATCGCGAATGCCCGCCGTGTCCACAAAGCGCACTGGAATTCCCGCGATTGCCGCGCTCTCGCTAACCGAGTCTCGCGTCGTTCCCGGGATGTCAGTCACGATCGCCCGGTCCTGCTCTAGCAGCGCGTTGAACAAACTCGATTTGCCGACATTCGGTCGCCCCGCGATCGCCAGCGTGAAGCCCTCGTGCACCATGCGCCCAAAACGGAAGCTCTGCTCCAACCGGCTTACGCCGAGCGCGATCGGCCCCAACCGGCGGAGCAATTCGGCATTCGGCGCAACCGAGATATCGTCCTCGGCAAAATCAATGCCCGCCTCAAGCAGCGCGATCAGCTCGATCAGTTGAAACTTGAGCGGTGCGACACGGCGGCTCAAAGACCCGCCCAATTGTTGCGCAGCGACCTTCGCCTGATAGATTGTGGTCGCCTCAATCAGATCGCGGATTGCCTCAGCTTGCGGCAGATCGATGCGCCCATGCAGATAGGCCCGCAGCGTAAATTCCCCCGGCTCGGCCAGCCGCGCACCCAACGCGACCGCACGCTCCACTGCGCGACGCAAAATCACCGGAGCGCCATGGCAGGACAACTCCACCACATCCTCGCCAGTAAAGCTGTGCGGTGCTTGAAACCAGGTCACAACCGCCTCATCGATACGCTCACCATCGGAGTCGATTAATCGGGTCAGCCGCGCTATGCGAGGTTTCGCATCGTCAACGCTGGTAAGCGAACACAGAATCCCCAAGCTCTGCGGCCCCGACAAGCGAACGATGCCAATCCCCCCGCGGCCCGGAGCCGTCGAGATGGCAACGATCGTGTCGTTTAGGTTCAAAGCAATCGGCTAGCGATTGCCGCTGGTATCGGGATCGCGCCGCGGGCCGCGATATCCGCCGCCAGTGCCGCCGCCAGCGCCAGTGCCCCCGCCCGGTCGCGGACCGCGATCGCCACCTGGCCGCCCGCCGCCATATCCGCCACCCGGTCTTCCGCCACCACCACCCGGCCGCCCGCCACCGGGCCGCCCACCGCCATACCCGCCGCCCGGCCTACCGCCACCACCACCGCCACCCCCGCGACTGTCGCGCCGGGGTCCACGATCTCCGCCTCCGCCGCCCGGCCCGCGCCGGTCTCGTGGCGGTGCCGCAGGAGCGGCCGGGGTTGGCATGCCCGCCGGGATAATCACCACCTGCCGCCCGCCGCCCACACCCACGGATTCGCTGCGAACTTCCGTCTCGGGCCGCAAGGTCATATGCACGATTCGCCGCTCCCGGCTCGTCATCGGGCTGAAGAAGAAGGGTTGAGAGCTCTCCTTCACCTTGGCGCAAGCCGTCTGCGCCGCCAACCGCAATTCCTCGATCCGCAACAGGCGGAAGTCGTTGGCGTCAAACACGATCAGCGAGTGATCCTCATGCGGCAAGCGCAACATCTCCATGGTCAGATGTTCCAGCGCCAGCAATAACTCGGCTTTGTTTGCCAACAGCAGATCCGTCTCCGGCCCGCTGAACGTCACAACGATGTCCGGGTTTTCGATTTCCGGATAGGTCGACGCGCCTTCGCGGAATTCGTAGTCGATGTCGATATCGATCCCGTCCAGCATCAGGTCGAGGAAATCGCCGATTTTGTCTTCGAATTGTTCTATTGGATATTTACGAGTCATGAGTTCCGCCCCAAACGCCGGCCTTGGTTTTTACTTCTTCTTCTTTACGTTGACGACCGCTTGCGACGGCGGCGTTACCGGACCCGGCTTGACTTTGCTAAAGATGTATTGCTGTAGCATGGCAAACGCGTTGCCAGTGAGCCAGTATAACACCAGCCCGGACGAGGCTCCGTAGAACATGAACGCGAACATCAGCGGCATGAACATCATGATCTTCTGCTGCTGAGGATCCATCCCCGCCGACGGCGTCATCCGCTGCAGTAGAAACTGCGTCACCACCATCAAGATTGGCAGGATCCGGATCGGAATCGTTTCCGGCTGGGAAAGATCCGCCACCCAAAACCACTGCGCTTGCCGCATCTCGATCGCCACGCTCAACACGCTGTAGAAGCCGATCAGGAAAGGCATCTGCAACATCAACGGCAGACAGCCCCCCGCCGGGTTGATGCCGTGCTTCTTGTAAAGCTCCATCACCTCTTCGTTCTTCTGGGCCGCCTTCGGGTCCGTCATCGAAATGCCCTTGTACTTGTCGTTGATCCTTTGCAGTTCCGGCTGCACCAGCGCCGTCTTCTGCATCGATTTCATGCTCGACATCTTTAACGGCAAGGTAAGCAGGTTGATGATGATCGTCACTACGATGATCGACCAGCCGTAGTTGTGAATGAAGTTCGTGTTCACATAATTGAGCGCGTAAAACAGTGGCTTGGCCACGATGCCGAACCAGGTCCCAAAGTCCACCAGTTGCTCAAGCCGTGGGTCCACCAGCTTCAAAATGTCCAGATCCTTTGGCCCGATGTAGAACGCGAACTTGTTGCTGGCAGACCCGCCCACCGCCATCCCGATGTTGGGCTCTTCCTTCTTGTCCGTTGACGAATACGGGACGAAAGTGTCCGAAGTCGTCTGCAACTCAACCGGCCCGCCGCCGCGGTTGATCGCCACCGCCGTAAAAAACTGATCCTGGATGCCGGCGAAAACGTAGTTGCCCGTGTCCGTCGACCAGCCGTTGGAGGCGTCCTTCGCCGACTTCGTCTCCAGCTTGTTCGTCGACTGGCTGTAACGCACGGTCGTCCCCAACGAGTGCCCATTGAACGCAAAGTGGTCGCCGAATCCGCCGCGCCAAGCCAGGTTGTGCTGCGTGGGGACGCCATTCAAAACCAACTCCGATTGCACGTCCACCACATACTTGCTGCGGTCGAAGCGGAACGATTTGTGGGCCCGTGTGTTGCCGTTGGCGTAATTGAAATCGATCCCCAGTCCGTCAGCCGCCTTCGATACCGCAAACAGATACCAGTTCAGGTTCGGGTTCATGTCCCGCCCGTTGAGCTGAATCGCAAATGGATTGCCCGCCTTCTCGCGGGCTGGCCCGTGCACCAACTCCAGCGGCTGTCCCTTGGAATCCTTGAACTGCTTCAAGATCCATGAAGTAACGACGCCGCCCTTGTTTGAGAATTCAACGCGATAGAGGTCCGTCTCGATGCGCGAAACTTCTTCTTTAGCCCCCATGACGGCTGGCGTGCCGGGTGCCGCCGCCTCGGGCGCTTTTGCCACGCTTGGTGCTGGCACCGGCGTGGCGGGTGCCGGCTGTGCCGCTTCTTTCTTGACGGGCGCTGGCGGCGCTTGCGGCATAAAGTACTGCGTACCGAAAATCACAACCCCCATCAGCGCAAACGCGATGAGCAGATTCTTTTCCATCCCCGGCTCTTGGTTGGGAGATCCGGGCAGCTTTATTTCTTGTGCCATTACGAGTGTTTGGGGTCTTGTCCGATCAGGGGTCTAGGGAACTGGGTCAAAGCCACCGTGGTGAAACGGTTGGCACTTGCAAATACGATATGTAGCCATCCAGGTTCCACGCCAGGCACCGTACTTCTCAATCGCCTCCATGGCGTAGACGGAGCAGGTGGGGTGAAAGCGGCAGGCCGACGGCAGCAATGGAGAAAGCCAACGTTTGTAAAGCCTCAAGGCGGCGATAAGGATGGAGCGCACTGTTGTTCAAGACGTTGAAGTAGTTTCTCTACGTGCCGCTCAATTTCCAGCCAAGGAGCGTCCAAGAGCGCCTTGCGGGGGTTGAAGACGATGTCTAAACCCAGCGGAAAACGTTGTCTCTTCAGTCTCACACATTCCCGCAAACGCCGTTTGATCCGATTCCGCACCGTTGCCTTCCCGAGTCCGCGCGGGCAGGTAAACCCAAAGCGCGACGCCTCCGCTCCCCCCGTCCTGCGAGCAAAACACACAAACAGGGGGCAAGAATTTTTCATACCCTCGTCGTAGGTCTGCCGGAACTCGGGTGGCCTCAACAAGCGGACGGATTTGGGGTACTCCAGCATGGGATCAAGCGGCACAATCGCATCCAAAACGAAAAGCCGGAAGCGGCGCTCTCGCCACCTCCGGCTCTCAGAATTACAGGTCGGCTCAATTACCGGTCGGCTCTGTATGTGGTTGGGCTAGGTCTTAAGCGGACTTAGCCTGGCGCACCGGGCGCTCATCCGACACAGTCAGTTTCCAGCGCCCACGGGCGCGGCGCCGGGCCAGCACGTCACGACCGTCCTTCGTCTTCATACGCTTGCGAAAACCATGCGTCTTGGCGCGCTTACGGTTGTTCGGTTGAAATGTTCTTTTAGGCATCTAACGGAAATCCTTCGTTGCGGACATCTTTTCAGCACTCAAGGGAAAGATTTCAGACACAGCAATCCCTTGCGGCGCATCCGCACAACATTGATAGAATAGCAATCTCGATACCGACTTGTCCACCGCACCTGGAGCACACGCAATCATGACCCAAACTTTCCCCACCCAGATCAAAGGCCCCGCCGTCTTCCTGGCCCAGTTCATGGGCGACGCCGCGCCCTTCAATAACCTGCCGAATATCTCCGCCTGGATGAAAGATCTCGGCTATACCGGCATCCAGCTTCCCTCCTGGGACAGCCGCATTATCGACATCAAAAAGGCCGCCGAATCCAAGTCCTATTGCGACGACATCAAGGGCCAGTGCAACGGCCTCGTCATCACAGAACTCGCCTCTCACCTCCAGGGCCAGCTCGTCGCCTCCCACCCCGCCTATGATGAACTCTTCGACGGCTTTGCCGCTCCCGAGGTCCGCGGCAACCCCAAAGCACGCTCCAAATGGGCCGTCCAACAACTCAAATACGTAATCAAAGCCTCGGCCAATCTCGGCCTCACCGTCTCGCCCTCCTTCTCCGGTGCCCTCCTCTGGCCCTACCTCTATCCCTGGCCCCAGCGCCCCGCCGGTCTCGTTGAAGAAGGCTTCAAAGAACTCGCCAAACGCTGGCTGCCCATCCTCGATTACGCCGACAAGTTCGGCATCGACATGGCCTACGAGCTCCACCCCGGCGAAGACCTCTACGACGGTGCCACTTTTGAACAATTCCTTGAAGCCACCGGCAACCATGCCCGGGTCAACATCAATTACGATCCGTCTCACTTCATCCTGCAATGCATGGACTACGTCGGCTTCATCGATGTCTACGCCTCTCGCATCAAGGCTTTCCATGTGAAGGACGCCGAGTTCCGCCCCAGCGCCAAAGCCGGCGTTTACGGCGGCTACCTGGGATGGAAAGAGCGCCCGGGACGCTTCCGTTCCCTCGGCGACGGCCAAGTCGATTTCAAACAAATCTTCTCGCGACTCACCGCCGCTGGCTACGCAAGCTGGGCCGTCCTCGAATGGGAGTGCTGCTTCAAGGACAGCGTCCAGGGTGCCGCCGAGGGCGCGCCCTTCATCGCCTCCCACCTCATCAGCGTCCCCACCAAAGCCTTCGATGATTTCGCCGGTGCCGCCACCGACGCCGCCCGCAACCGTCGAATCATGGGACTCTAGAAGCTGTGGCGGCTAAGCCCCTCAAAAAGACTCCCGCGAAAAAAGAGCTCTGGACACGGGTCCAGCTCCTGCGCCAATGCAATCTCCCGGCGCGCCAGCTAAGCGCTTGGGAAAAACAAGGCCTCTTTGGGTTCAAAGAGGCCTACGCTTTTGAAGACCTTCTGTCCTTGCGGGTTCTCGTCCGGCTCAAGGAACTGGGCCTGAGCCCGCGCAAGCTCCGCGATGTCTTCGACAGCGTCAAAGCCAAGCTCTCGCACGTCCGCAATCCGCTCACCGAACTGCGCGTCTTTGTCGAAGGCAAGCGCATTAGCGTCCAGACCGCCGGCAACCGCAAAATGGACGCCATGTCCGGCCAGCTCCTGCTCGATTTCGACCAGGCCGAACTCCGCCGCCTCCTCACCTTCCCCGCCACTCGCAAAGACGAAGCGGACAAGCTCCGCCGCGCCAAAGTAGATGCCGAAACCTGGTTCCAAAAGGGTCTGGAACTCGAGCAGAACGGCGCCGACAAGCGTGAAGCCATCGAGGCATACGAGCAGGCGCTCGCTTTAAACCCCGCCCTCGCCGGCGCGCTCGTCAACATCGGCACCATCTTCTTCAACGCCCGTAAGTGGCGCGAGTCGGAGCGCTACTACAACGAAGCTATCGCCGCCGACGACGCCTATGCACTAGCCCACTTCAACCTCGCCAATCTCCACGAAGAGCTCGGTCGCACCTCGCTTGCGATCCAGCACTACACCAAAGCGATCGACCTTCACTCGGCCTACGCCGACGCTCATTACAACCTGGCCCTCCTCTACCAAAACCGCGGCCGGGCCATGGAGGCCATGCGCCACTGGAAGCAATATCTAAAGCTCGACCCCACCAGCCACTGGGCCGCCATCGCCAAACGCGAAATGACCAAGCTCAAGAACTCAGCCTTGGTGGGCGGTCGCGCCACCCTCGACCCCTCTGGCACCGCCTAGGCGAATTGCGCGCAACATCGCGTTGACTTAGCTTCGGAGTATGAACGACGTCCAGAAATCCAAACAGGCCACTCTTCGCCCAACTCACAGCAGTTGCCGAATCCGTCTCGCCCGGTCAACTGATCAGCGTTATCAGCGACGCGCTCCCCTACCTCCGCGTCAAACCAACTCCAACAAGCTCACTTCCGGCGGGCAAAGCACCCGCACCCCGCCCACATTCCCCACGCCACGGCTCACATGAATCCACCGCTGCGCCTCTTCCCACCGCCGCAGCCCCTCAACAAATCTTTTATCCACTACCGGCGCAAGATGCTCACGCAGCCCCGTCACCGACGTCTGCCCGCCATGCGTATGCCCGCTCAGCATCAACTCCCACCTCTGATCCGCCACGGCTTCCTTCGTATCCGGATTATGCGCCATCAACACCACCGCTTCACCCGGCGGCACATCACGAAATGCCTCGACCGCGCCCACATCCTCG
>JANXUM010000470.1 GCA_025356215.1 Bryobacter sp.
CGCGCCTGCCGGTTAACGCCGAGCACGATGCCGCTCCGATCGAATTTCTTGAAGCCCGCCGCCTCCACCTCGACACGGTACCGGCCGATCGGAAGGAAAAGCAGGGAATATCCGCCGTCCTGGCCAGTCTCGGCATTGCGACCGACGTTGGTGTCGACGTTGATCGCCCTTACCTTTGCGCCGGCCACTGCCAGGCCACTTGAGTCGGTAATCGTACCGGTGATGTTTGCGCCCGTACCTTGACCAAACACCACGCCCGCCAACAAAATGAGAAGCAACAAATTGCGCATGGTGACTACAGCATATAACCAAGCGCAACGGGTTGGCCCTAGCGCACGTCCACTGACCTGTGCCGCGACAGCGATACACTTTGAGATAACAAATAATGTTCACCTGGATCTGCCCGAAGTGCGGAAGAGAAGTTGGCCCTTCCTATTCCGAATGTCCTTTTTGTGCTGACTTGGCCGCCAAGGCCGCTCCTCCCCCGGCACCCGCCCCGCTGCCGCCGTACGTCTATCCGCCGCCTGCTCCGCCTGCCCAGGCGCTCTACAACTACCCGCCGCCGCAGCCTGTTGCAGCTCCGGCCCCGGTGACGGCCCCAATTCCAGCCCCGGTACCAGCCCCGCTGCCAGCGCAACCCCCGCCGCCTCCACCCCAACAGGTCTACTACGTCGGCGCCGATGACAACAAGTCGTCTATGCCTGGCTGGGCTGCCGCGTTACTCGCCTTCGCCGTCATCGGCGGCTTGGTCTTCGCCTTGGTTTACTACACCCGCCAAAGCCGCACGACCGGTTCTGCAGCCGCCAAAAAGACGGAACGCGCCGGAGACCACCCTTACAAAAAGGCGCTCGAGCTTACGGGCTTCCGCGTCTCCGAAGCGCCGGGCAAAAAGTTGCAGGTGCAGTTCCTCGCGATCAACCACGGTGCGACCGACATGGCCGACCTCGCGGGCATCGTCACCCTCAAGGCTCGTGGCTCGGAGAGCGACTCTCCCGCGTGCACCTTTAAATTCCGTATCTCTGGCATCCCGGCCTTCGGCGCCAAGGAAATCATCGTCACTGACTTTACCCAGAAACGCAAATTCTTCGAGATGCCCGACTGGCAGTTCCTCGAACCCATTGTCGAGATTACTTCCGCGCCCTAGCCTGACGGGCGCGCTCAAAGTCCTCCTCCGCTGCCTCGTTCTGGCCCAGCGCCTTTAGGGCCGTTCCCCGGTTTAGCAAGTACGACGCCTTGTCCGGGTCCGCCGCTAAAGCCTTGCCAAAAGCCCGCAGCGCTTCGCCCGGTCGATTCAACTCCAGGTAGACGCGCCCTAGCTCCGTCTGGTAGTTACCTGACAAGGAAGGCCGCTTCGCCAGTTCCGCCAAGGCCTCCGCCGGGTCGATGTAGCGGCACCACTGCAATAACGCCCGCTCGTCGTCAGGTTGCCGTTCCACGGTCGCGCGCCAAAGTTCCGCCGGTTGCCGGTACAACTGATAGGCCCGCTGCCCGCTGACTCCCGCCAACAGCGCAACCCACAGCACCGCCACCTCCGCGCGCACCGCTGGCAGTGCGACGAAGAGAAATGCGACCGGCATATACATACGGCGGAAGGCGGCCAAGTCGGCAATCGGAAACACGCTCGATGTCGGCAGTAGGAAGATCAGAGCAGACATTACCCAGATGCTCCCGCGCCAAAGATAGAGCCCACCGAGTATCGCGATCCACAGCAGGGCGGCCAGTGGCGGCCAAGCGGAGGGTTGCCACGTGAAGCCCAGAAAGTAAGGTACGACCAACTGCGATAGATAGACGGCGATCACCTTCGGCTGCGTCGCCAGGTAAGTCAGCCAGCCCACTCCCGCCTGCGCTCCCGCGCCCGAGCCAGCAATGCCGCCGGCCGCCGCTGTGGTGGCGACGATCGCGACGACGGCCAACGCTGCCATGACGCCGATCTCCCGCAGCCCCTCTCGCCGCTTAAACCACCTCCACTCCAAAACCAGCAGGAAAAGCGGAAAGGCCACGGCTTCTTCCTTGGCCAGCAGCGCCAGCGCGTAGCAGCCCACGGCGGTCGTCCTGCGGCCAGCCAGCCAGCGATCCAGCGCCAGCCAAAGAAGACCTCCCATCAACACCACCGGTCGCCCAAAAACATACAGCACGGCGTCGGCCTGGATCGGACAGATTGCAAACATCGCCGCCGCCAAAACGGCCCGCCGCTCGCCGATCAGCTTTAACAAAGCGCGAAAGCAGATCTGCACGGCGGCGGCGTGGATCAGAATGTTCGTCAGCCGGAAGGTCCAGGGCCGGTTGCCCGCAAGCTCCCAGCTGAGCCAATAAGTGACATAGCTCAGAAAGCGCGGACGCAGCAGGGAAGGGAACTCCGGGTCAATCAACGAAAAGTCGTCAAGGAGCCAGTCCCCCGGCAGACCCAGCAGCCAGACGCAGCAAAGGCCCAGCAAAAGTCGTGAATATAAGGCCGATGTTATGCTGCTAGTTTCGCATGCGCCCACGCACCAAGGCTGATAAACAGGCGCGGCTAGACGCCATCCTCGCAACGCTGGACCGAATCTTCCCCAACGTCACTTGCGCCCTCGATCACTCATCCCCCTGGGAACTGCTGGTGGCGACGATCCTCAGCGCGCAGTGTACCGACGAGCGCGTAAACAAGGTCACCCCCGCGCTCTTCGCCAAGTACCCGGCGATCGAAGACTACGCGGCGGCCAGCGTCGAGGAGATGGCCAAGGACGTCTTCTCCACCGGCTTCTACAACAACAAGGCCAAGAGCATAATCGGTGCGGCTAAGCGCATCCTCGAGGTCTACGGCGGGCGGGTTCCCGAGGACATCGATGAGTTGCTAACCATCCCCGGCGCTGCGCGCAAAACGGCCAACGTCGTGCTCGGCACCTGCTTCAACATCGCCAGCGGAGTCGTCGTCGACACCCATGTCTCACGCATCTCCCAGCGCCTCGACCTGACCCGCGCCACCGCCCCGGTACCGATCGAGCGCGACCTGATCAAGATCCTGCCCAAAGAGCGCTGGATATCTTTCAGCCACCAGTTGATCCACCATGGCCGCGGCCACTGCAAGGCCCGCAATCCCAATTGCCTGGAATGTCCCTTAAACTCGCTCTGTTATGCCAAGGACAAGAATGCATAAGCTCCTTCTCGCTTCCGTGCTGCTGTTAGGCAGTTGCGTCGACTTCCCGAATCAGTTTGCCTCCTCGCGACCGCGGCAGCCCGACACCGGCCCCGACCCGCGCAAGCTCAAGGCCTTCGTCGAGATGAAAGACGT
>JANXUM010000120.1 GCA_025356215.1 Bryobacter sp.
ACCGCGTACCATTCGTTCGTCGGCTCCAAAGCCCCAGTCAGCAAGCTTTCCTCGCGCAGGGGCTGTTCGGCAAACTTCGGATAGATGCAACTGCTCCCCAAGAACAACACTTTACTCACGGCGAATTCATGAGCGGCGGCAAACAAGTTCAATTCAATCTCGAGATTCTCGGCCAGAAAGTCCACCGGAAACTTGCTGTTCGCCAAGATCCCCCCCACCTTGGCAGCCGCGATGAACAGATACTCGGGCCGGGCGGCTTCAAAGTATCGGAAGACATCGTCGCGGCGGCGCAAATCCACCTCCTTACGCCCCGCTCCGCTTAAATTTGTGTGGCCCTCCCCCGCCAGCCGCCGCCAGATCGCCGATCCCACCATGCCGCGCTGCCCTGCGACACAAATTCGCGATTCGTACTTCACTGTTTGATCCTAACGCAGATAGATTCGCCGCCCACCGAGGTAAGTGGACAACACTCGGATATCCTTGATCTTCTCCACGGGGCAACTGAGGATGTCCGTGTCCAGTACAATCAAGTCCGCTAGCTTCCCCACCTCCAAAGACCCTTTCTCCTTCTCCTCGAAACTCAAATAAGCGTTGTTGATCGTATACAGCCGGATCGCCTGCTCACGGCTGATCCTCTCTTGCGGATGCAACGGCTGCTCCGCCCAACGCGGCCTGCGTTCCATCGCGATCCACATTCCCCAAAACGGATGATACGGATTCACCGCGCGCATCCCTCCGATCGATTGCATGTGATCGCTGCCTCCGCCCACCGTCACGCCGCTTTTAAACAACGACGCATACGGCTGAAAGAACCGCAAACGGGGCAATCCAAACTGCTTGGTCAACGTCGCTCCATCCAGTTCCAGCCACGCTGGCTGCATATCGGCGACAATTCCCAATTTCGCCATCTTTTCAATTGCCTCCGGCGACATGAAATTCGCGTGCGTCAGATTCGGCCGCCCGGGGCGCACGGGAAACTCCTCGTTCACTCGCTCATAGGCGGCGATCAAGGCGTGGATCGCTCCATCCCCAACGGTATGCGCCGTAAATTGCAACTCCCGCTTCAGACTCGCCCGCGCCAGTTCAAACAGCCGCTGAGCATCGATGTAGCGCATCCCGCGGTACTCCGGATCGCTGATCGAATAGATCGCGCTCTTGCCCCACGGCTCCCGCATCAAGGCCGAACCCGTAAGCATCCCCCCATCCAAAAACACCTTCACCCCGCGCATCCAAAGCATGTTGTCGTATTTATGCAGCGGATCGGCCGCCACGCTGTCCAGTTCCGCCTCCACATCTTTCCAATCGCGATTGGGCTCAGTGACGTGGTAATCCAGGAACACTCGGCAACTCAACCCGCCCTCCTCACGCATCTTTCGATAGACCTCCACATGCTGGCTAGTTGCCGCCCGGTCGGTAATGCTGGTGATGCCCAGCGAGTTATAGTCCGCCATCAACATCTTCAGCCGCGCAATCCGCTCAGTCGTCGTCGGCTGACGATCGGTCCCCACGCTCTTCACAAAGGCCGCGTAAGTCCGTAAAATGCCAGTGGCTTCCCCACTTACCGGGTCTAATTCAACCTTGCCCGGCTGCCCCGCTGGCGACTTAGTCTCGAGAGTAATTCCATTACGGGCCAAGCCCAGCGAATTCAGCGATGCGTCCGGCCCGGTACTAAAGATCACTGGATGCCGCGGAGCCGCCGCGTCCAACTCCGCCCGCGTCGGATAGCGCTGCTCTCGTAGGCGGGTGATGAACACCTGCCGCAGTATGATCCACTCCCCCTCCGGCACAATCCGCGCCCGCTCGCGCACGTGCGCCAGAACGTCCGCAATCGTCGCCATCGGCGGAATCTCATGGTCAAACTCATATAGCGACGCGTCCAGCGCGTGCGTGTGGCTGTCAATCAAACCCGGCAAAACGGTCTTTCCGCCAAGATCGATAACCTGTGTCTTCGGACCTCGAAGCTTCAGCACCGCCGGGTCAGAGCCCACTGCTGCAATGCGATCCCCTCGCACTGCAATCGCCTGCGCAACGCGGAACCGCGCATCCACCGTCACAATCTTCGCGTTACGCAGAATCAAGTCGGCGGACTGAGCAAAGCTCATTTGCGCCAGTAACAACAGCGGCAAGGTACAAACGTTCACCCCGCGATTATACGCGCAAAGCCCGGATCAACTCCGCCGGATGATCCGTCTGTATCCCCGTAGCCCCACGCTTCACCGCGTCCATCCACGACGCCTCGTTGTCGTCCAAGCCCAGCCGGTCGACAAACACGCCCTTCCCCGCCTCGCGCACCACTGCGATCACATCGTCGCGAAAATCACGCCGGTCAAAGGCCACGACCGACGTCTTCAACTCAGCCAAAATCCGCTGCGCCACCTCCACAGACACCGCCTCCGGCATCGCCAACATCGGGTGCCCGGCTGCGGTCAGATCCTTCATTAGTCCAAACCCACCGTAAACCACGCACCGATCAATCATCTTGTGGCTCTTCAGCGCCTCAATGATCGCCACTGCGGTGATCTGCTTGGCGTCAAAATAGACTCCGCACTTGCCGCTCATCAGGCTCAGCGCCTCATCGAGCGTCGGCACCCTCGTCCCGGCAAACTTCGCCATCTTCGCCCCGGCGTCGAGCTTCCGAATCTGATCGAAGCTCATCGACGAAACCGGCCCTTTGCCATCCGTCATCCTGTCGACGGTCCCGTCGTGCATCAAAACAAACTTGCCATCGCTCGTGGTGCGCACGTCGATCTCCACCCAATCCGCGCCAATCGCGATCGCCGCCTCAATCGCCGGTAGCGTATTCTCCGGATGCGCCAAGTGCTCGCCCCGATGCGAAATCACGTCCACCTTGTTGGCGGCGGAAAGCAGCAGTGCGCTCGTCCCGGCGATCCATTCACGTCGTGTCATGTTGTGTTCCCTTTAGAAGAATAACCGCAGAGCGAATTCCGTGATGCGCGCGTCGCGACCGGAACTGATGCGCCCAAACTGAGTTGTGTTGATCGTCGTGCCCGGCGCGTTGAATTGCCCGTGATTCAGCGCATTGTAGAAAGCGCCGCGGAACTGAATTCGTAACCGCTCGGTCACCTTGAAATTACGCATCACGCTCAAGTCCCAGTTGTTGATCCCAGGTCGATACAACGGAAAACGCGGCGCCGTCCCAAACTGCAACGCTCCCGCCGCTGTAAACGCCGACGTGTTAAACCACCTGTCCAACGAGCGCTCGCCGCGATCCAGGCTCGCCACCCCGGTCTGAATGGGCCGCTGCGTTGCCGTGAAGCCACCCAACTGATTGCTCGGGTTCGAAATTGACAAAGGTAACCCCGTCTGGAATTCCGTAATCCCAGAAAGCTGCCAGCCATCCACCGCCCAGCGCAACAATGGCGTCGACTTCAAATACTTGCCGTGCGCTCCAAACGGCACATCGTATACGTAGCTCGCCACAAAACGATGCGGTATGTCATACCCGGCGATCCCACGCTCGTTGCGTAAATTGTAGACATCCTGAACGGCCACTCCGTTCCCGCGCGCCGGCGCGTCCACATCCACGATTGCCTTGCTGAACGTGTAGGCAAACAGCATCTGAAATCCGTTCCGGAAGCGCCGCTCTAGCGCCATCTGCAACGAATGATAATTCGAGTTTCCGTCGTTGGTCAGATACGTCACACCTTGATACTGAGGAAAGGGCCGCAGCGCCTGCGGAGACGGAATTCGGAATTGCTCCGACCGCAACTGATTGATCCCCAGCAACACCGGCAGCTTCACCCCCTTGTTGCCCGTATAGTTCACTTCCAGCATCCAGTGCATCGGCAGCAATCGCTGAATCCCTATCTGCCAGCCCATCGAATAGGGCATCCGCTCGCGGGTGTCCAGCAGATTCACGCTGGCCGTGGGCGAGGTCAAACTCGCCGGAATATTTGGACGCCCCTGGCTGTCCACGTTGTAGCTGCGCGCCGGAATCCCGCCAGCCAATGTCAGTACCGGAGTCACGCCTCCGTCCAGACTGGTAAAGGCTTGGGCCACGCTATATTGTGAGACGGGTCCGATGCTTGCGAAGCCGATGCTCGGTAGTCTATACATTCCAAATCCGGCTCGAACCACGCTTTTTTCCTTCCACTTGTACGCAAAACCCACCCGCGGCAGCGCGACCTTATATAAGTTCGGCACAAAGTGAGTCGGCGCCCCTTCGCGACCGGCAAACAACACCTCTCCCGGAACCCCCGTCGCCCGGTTGATCGTCGTCGGCGACAACGACGCAAGCTGATTATTCTTCTCAGTGAAAGGACCGTTAAACTGCCAACGCAAACCCAAATTCACAGTCAGATTGCGGCTAAGCTTCCAATCGTCCTGAATATAGGCGGCCGCATTGTGCACCGTCAGCCGATACGTGTAATCGTTCAAACTGAACGTGGAACTAGCCGGCGTTCCCAACAACAAATCCGCCAGCGCGTACCCGCTCTGCGCGTTCCCCGGCAACGCGCTAAAAGTCGGTGAGAAGTTATAAGTCCCCGCCAGTTTACCTGGGCTGTAATTGTTATACATCTGCCAGCGATAGTCCCCGCCCAGCTTCAGGCTGTGCGCTCCAACTTGATAGGCCAGCGCTTCGCTGAACACATAACTGCGATTGCGATCCCAGGAGTATGCGCCGGATCCCAACCGCTGGAACCCTGACACATTGACAATCGGAAACTCATTGAGCGGAACTCCCCTCAGTCCAAGCTCCGGCGACGCCGACGCTGGCGGATAGCTGTAATTCACTTCTTGGCTCAGACCGGCGCGGAAGTCGTTCACCAGCCGTGAACTAAACACGTGGGTCTCGTTCACGACAATCTGCAAATCGGTAAATCCGCCAGCTGTATTCGGATTCGCTTTGTTCGGCAGCAACGACACAGCTTCGGCGTTGGGGTTATAGCCGCCCACCCGGACAAATCCACGATCCTTGTCATTGAAGATGTGGTCCACTCGCGACAACCACTGCCAGGTCTGCCGCACCGTCGGCGGCGCTGCGGCATAGTTGTTGCCTCCGATTTGCGTATTTGGGTCTGGGAAGAAACTAATGATCTTCTGGGCCACGGCGTCCTGCCGCGCCGTCGGAATCCGCGCACCCGGAAAAAGGTCCCGTACCGCCCGCCCGCCTTCAATCCGTGTCGTCGCCGGATCGTAGATCGTCACAGGTCGGCCCCCTGGCGCGGTCTGCGAAAAATCGCCGCCGCGCTCAGCCGCCGTGGGCACAAGCGACTGAAAGAAGTTACCCGTATTCGACAACGTCACATTGAAATCAGTGAAGAAAAACGTCTTATTCTTACCGTCATAGAACGGCAACTTTACCGGCCCTCCTAAGTTTCCGCCCGGAGTATTCTGAACGTACTTGGTTACAAGGTCTCCCTGAAATGGCTGCCGCGCGTTCAACAGACGGTTGCGGAAGTAGTCAAAAACCATGCCGCGATACTGGTTTCCGCCGCCCTTGGAACTCAACGCCATCACGCCACCCCCGGTATGCCCATATTCTGCCGAAAATGGAGCGGTCAAGACCTTCATCTCTTGCAGCGATTCTGGACTCGGCGTAAACGTATAAGTCTGATCGGACACATTGGTTGTTGGCAATCCATCCACCAGGATCTCGTTCGTCACGGGCCGTCCCCCGCCAAAGCTGAAGTTGTTAATGTTGCTATTGTTGGTGCTGGTCGAACTTACACCCGGTAAGATCTTAGACAACAGCAGCGGAGACCTCCCTCGGCTCCCTCCATTTACCAGCGGAATATTCACGAGAACCTCTTCGCCGATCGAATATCCAATCTCGCTCGATACCGTATTCAACGCTGTGTCACCCGCGCTCACTTCAACGCGCTCGGTCACCTCGCCCACCGTCAATCCCAGTTCCAGCCGCACCGGCTGACTAATCTGTACGGCGATACCCGGACGCACAAGTTCCTTGAAGCCCGTGGCGGCCACGGAAACATCGTCGGTTCCAGGCTGCAAAAACGGAAAAAGGAAACTTCCAGCCTCGCTCGTCCGCCCACGCAGTGTCGAATTCGATTTCTCATTGCGGACGCTTACCTCCGCACCTGGGACAGCGGATCCTGAGCTATCCGAGACCCTGCCTCCAATCGAACCCGTATAGGTCTGAGCCAACAACGAGGCAGCGGACAAAAACAAAATCAAACCAATGCGAAGCATGCCGAGATGCTACCAACCCAATCCATTCGATTGCGTGAATCCCTGGATACAAACAAATGAATTGTGTTTGTCATTCCAATGACAGATAATCGCGCCATGAAGATCGCCCTCACGATGGCGC
>JANXUM010000544.1 GCA_025356215.1 Bryobacter sp.
TTTGCCGATGGACGCTCCAACCGCATGCCGGTCGCCGGCACAGTTGCTGTTGGGCACCTTAAGGACGACGACGCGACCTTTCGCGGCATAGTCGGCGGACAGTATCTCGGCAAAAATCCGATGAAGATCGACGCCGCCCTGCTCAAAACAGGTCAAGGCAAGTTCAACACCTACTGCAGCCCCTGCCACGATCGCACTGGATCTGGCCAGGGAATCGTGCCGAAACGGACCCTGTGGCTGCCAACCAACCTGCATGAGGATCGCGTAGTCGCGATGGCTGACGGCGAGATCTACGATGTCATCTCCAACGGCCGCCGCACCATGCATGGCTACCGCTTCCAGATTCTGGAGAATGATCGCTGGGCGGTTGTCGCCTACGTGCGCGCTCTGCAACGCAGCGACCGCGGAACGCTCGAAGAAGTACCCGCCGAACTGCGGGCGGACCTGCGATAAGACGACGCCGAGACAAGAAAGATACTGAACATGGCAGCACATTCCCATAACGCCGCTCTCGACAGCTTCACGCTGGACGAGGGTCTGTGGACAAAAGTCCGCAACATCATCGTATTCCTGTTCCTGGTCAGCGCGGCGGCCACCGCCGCCGGGTTTTTCCTCGATCCCAAGCAGTTTTTCCACAGCTACTTAGCGGCCTTCTTCTTCGCCACCCGCATCCTGCTCGGTGCGTTGTTCTTTCTAATGGCTGGCTATTTGGCCGGTGCCGCCTGGAACGTAACCTTCCGCCGCTTCTCGGAAACCCTGGTCACTTGCCTTCCCTACGGCCTGATCCTCTTCATTCCCGTAGCGCTTGGCATCTCAGAGCTGTACATCTGGTCCGACCCCGCCTTCGTCGCCTCAGATAAGGTTCTGACGGGCAAGGCGGTTTGGCTCAATCCTCAGTTTTTCATGATTCGCGCGGTCATCTACTTCGCGATCTGGACCTTCTTCGGTTGGGGCATTTATCGCAATTCGATCGCCCAGGACGTGGACAAAGACGTCAAGCACATGCACTCCAGCTCGCGCTATGCGGCCCCCGGCATGTTGCTCGTTTTCCTGGCTACCAGCTTTGCCGCTTTCGATTGGCTGATGAGCCTCGACCCACATTGGTTCTCGACCATCTACGGCATCTATATTTATGCCGGCGGCGGCTTGGCTTCGATGTGCACGCTGATCCTCATTTCGCTCGGCTTCCGCCGCGCAGGCGTGCTCAAGAATTCGATCACGGAGGAGCATTATCACGATCTTGGAAAGTGGATGTTCGCCATCACCGTTTTCTGGACCTACGTCAGCTTCTCGCAGTACATGCTCTATTGGTACGCGAACATTCCCGAGGAGACGATCTGGTTCAAGCACCGCTTCATCGGTTCGTGGTTGACGGTCTCGAAGTTCCTCGTCTTCGGGCACTTCCTGTTCCCCTTGTTCTTCCTGATCACGCGCAAGACCAAGCGCAATCTCAGCACCTTGGCTTTCATGGCCGTCTGGCTGTTGACGATGGATTATCTCGACATTCACTGGAATGTGATGCCGAAACTGCACCCGGCGGGCTTCGCTCCCCACTGGTTAGACTTCACGGCGCCGGTGGCCACCTGCAGCTTCTACGCTTTCTTCTTCTGGAACCGCTTGCGGCAGCACGCGATTGTTCCGGTCGGCGACGTCCGGCTTTATCAAGCGCTTGCGCACCACAATTTATAGGAGAGCTTCAGAGAAAATGTCTACATCGAACGCTCAAGAGAACACCGCCGAAGCGCTGGCCGACGAAGTCGGTTACGAACGCAGTGAACCTAACGCCATCAAGATCGCCATCGTCACGGCGCTTATTGTATTCACCATCATCGCCTCATGCTACGCCGTTTTCTTCTGGTATGTCGGGCAGTTGGAATACACTCGGCACAACGAGGTGGAAGTCCCCATCTGGCAGGATCTAAAGGACGTGCGCTCGGCCGAAACCGAACGTCTAACTCAATACAAGTTCATCGATAAGGCCAAGGGCAGCGTCCAACTGCCGATCGAGCGCTCGATGGAACTGCTGGTTCAAGAGGCAAACGCGGGCAAGAGCTTCTACAAGGGAGCGAATGAGGCCGTCAAGCCACAAGAAATCGATCCGAACCTGCAAACAGTCATCGATAAAGCACTGGGAAAGACACCAGCCGCTCCCCCGGCGGACGTGCCGGCTGCCCCTGCTGCAGCAACAGCGGCAGCAACAGCGGCAAAGACTGCGGTAAAGACGGCGGCACCGGTCGCAAAGCACTAAGGCAATCCAATGAACCTGATTCTCGCAAAATTCGGCATAGTGGCAGCCCTCGCGGCAGCCATGCCGGTGTTTGCGCAGAACGAGGTGATTGGCCTGCCGAAAAACGCCGAAGAGCGGGCAAGGGCGCTGGAGTCGCCCAAGACGATGATGCCGCGCGAGATGAAGGGCGTCGGGATCGACGAAAAGTTGGGCGAGAAAATTGACCTCGGTCTCACCTTTGTAGGCGAGGGTGGAAAGCTCCACAAGCTTGGTGACTACTTCCAAAGTGGCCGCCCGGTGATTCTCAACCTCGTATATTTTAAGTGCCCCATGCTCTGCAACCTCACCCTGAATGCTCAGGTGTCGGTGCTGAAAGAACTGGCCTGGTCGCCGGGCAAAGAGTTTGACGTGGTGACGATCTCGATCGATCCTACTGAGACTTCCGAGATGGCGAGCGACAAGAAATCGGCTTATCTGAGCAATTTCGACCGACCGATTGGCGGCGGTTGGCATTTCCTGGTCGACTACCAGGGCAACGTTAAAAGGTTGGCCGATCAGGTTGGCTTCCATTACAACTACGATGAGCACCAGCGTCAATACGCGCACAGCGCGGCGATCATGGTGTTGACACCGCAAGGCATGGTGTCGCGTTATTTGTACGGGATCAAGTTTCGCGAGCGCGACCTGCGCCTGGCCCTGACAGAGGCGGCGCAAGACAAGTTCGGCATGAGCGTTGAAAAGGTCATGCTCATGTGTTTCCACTACGACCCCAGTGCCAAGTCGTACGTGATGTTTGCCACCAACTTCATGCGTCTGGGAGGTGTACTGGTGGTACTGGCGATTGGATTCTTCCTCTTCCGCTTCTGGCGGGAGGAAATTTTGGCGCGAGACGCTCACGGTGGGGCCGGCACTCCCCTCGCCATGGGCAGCCCAGGTGGTGGCAAAAACTAATATGACTTGGCTACGACATCTCTTTTTACCCGCAGCGTCCAGCGTAAAGGCTGAGGACGTCGACGATCTCTTTATGTTCATCATGTGGCTGAACATACTTTTCATGATCCTGATTACAGGCCTGATCGTGCTGTTCGTCGCACGTTACCGTCGGAAATCGGCGGCGCAGAAAACGGCCCACATCGAGCACAACACGGCGCTGGAGCTCTCCTGGAGCATCCTTCCTTTGATCTTGTCGATGGTCGTTTTCTTCTGGGGCTTCAATAGCTACATGCAGGCGACCGTGGCCCCGGATGGGGCGATGGAAATTCAAGTTACCGCCAAGAAGTGGATCTGGACCTTTGGGTACCCCGACGGTTCGGTCGGCGTGGGTAAGCTCTGGGTACCGGTGAACAAACCGATCCGCATGATCATGCACTCGGAAGATGTGCTGCACGCGTTTTATGTGCCAGCCTTCCGTGTCAAAGCCGACGTATTGCCTAACCGCTACACAGAGGTTTGGTTCCAGGCCACCGAGGTCGGCGACTACGTGATTCCCTGCGCCGAGTACTGCGGCAAGGGCCACTCGCAAATGCGAGCCTACGTAAAAGTCGTCTCCCAAAAGGACTATGAAAACTTCCTCGAGAAAGGCGACCCCGATGAAATCGGCAAGCCTCCAGCGGAGTTGGGCGCGATCCTGTACACCAACTTCGGCTGCTCTACTTGCCATTCAATCGATGGCACCCGTGGGCAGGGGCCGAGTTGGAAGGGCATCTACGGTGCCCAGCACAAGATGACCGACGGTAAACTGTTTACTGTTGACGAGAACTATATCCGCACCTCCATCCTGCAACCGCAGCAAATGGTGGTCGAAGGGTTCCAGGGAATCATGCCCTCCTACCAGGGCCAGGTCCGGGAACGGCACTTGACGGCGTTGATCGCCTACATCAAGTCATTGAAGTAAGAGGAGGCAATCGAGAAATGTCAGACGTAATTACATCTCCGGCGGCTCAAGCCGCACATACGCCGCACCACGCGGACTACCTGGAAGATCCCGATTTTAAGGGCATTTGGGCATGGATGACGACGATCGACCATAAGCGCCTGGGAGTTATGTACCTCTGGGCGACACTGGCGGCCTTCCTGGCCGGCGGTGTGATGGCTTTGATCGTGCGACTTGAGTTGATGCACCCGGGCGAAGACTTCATGACGGCGGAGCGCTATAACCAGGCCTTTACGCTGCACGGGGCCATCATGGTCTTTATGTTCATCATCCCGGCGATTCCGGCGGCTTTAGGTAACTTCTTTCTGCCGCTGATGCTGGGGGCCAAGGACGTTGCCTTCCCGAGATTGAATCTAGCCAGCTTCTGGGTGTACGTGGCAGGCGCCATCATGGCCGTAACTTCGATCGTGGTCGGCGGCGTCGACACCGGTTGGACTTTCTACACTCCCTACTCCACCACCACCAACGGCGCCGTCACTATGATGACGCTCTCGGTTTTCGTGCTCGGTTTTAGTTCGATCTTCACCGGCATCAACTTCGTTGCGACCGTGCACAAACTGCGCGCACCCGGCATGGGCTGGTTCCAGATGCCCCTGTTCGTCTGGGCCATCTACCCCACCGCCATCATCCAGGTGCTGGCCACCCCGGTGCTCGGCATCACCATGGTGCTTCTTGTCATGGAGCGGGCTTTCAACATCGGAATCTTTGACGCGCAAATCGGCGGAGACCCGGTTCTCTTCCAGCACTTCTTCTGGTTCTACTCGCACCCGGCCGTCTACATCATGATTCTGCCAGGTATGGCGATCATCTCTGAGATCATCCCCACCTTCTGCCGCCGCGTGATCTTCGGCTACCGCTTGATCGCGCTCAGTTCCGTAGCCATCGCCTTGATTGGCTTTCTGGTCTGGGGCCATCACATGTTCACCTCCGGTCAGAGCGCCCTGGCCGCCGGAATCTTCAGCTTCCTTACCTTCGCGGTCGCGATTCCCTCGGCCATCAAGGTCTTTAACTGGCTGTCAACCATGTACAAGGCGTCCATCTCACTGCGTACCCCGATGCTGTACGCGATCAGCTTCCTGTTCCTGTTTGGGATCGGCGGGTTGACGGGTATCTTCCTCGGCGCCCTCAGCGTCGACATCCACCTGCACGATACCTACTTCGTTGTCGCTCATTTCCATTACGTGATGATGGGCGGCACGGTCATCGCCTACCTCGGCGGCCTCCACTACTGGTGGCCAAAGATGTTTGGACGCATGTACAACGAGACGGTGGCGCGCGTCTGCTGCGGCCTTGTTTTCATCGGCTTCAACGCCACTTTCTTACCCCAGTTCATTATGGGTAGCCAGGGTATGCCTCGCCGTTACTACACCTATCTCGATCAGTTTCAGCCTCTGCACCAGTTCTCTACATTCGGTAGCTGGATTCTGGGCGCGGGCATCGCGATCGCTGTGATCAATTTGACCGTGGCATTGCGCGGCCCCAAGAACGCTCCTGAAAACCCCTGGGGCGGTACAACCCTTGAATGGCAGACCCAGTCCCCGCCAATCACGCACAACTTCATCGGTCAGCCGACGATTGATCATGAGCCGTACGATTACCGTACCTTCAAGATCCCGGCCGACGCGGTCGACTAACCAATTCCTGAAACGAGAGAGCCAGCAATGAGTCAAGCGCACGACGCAAGCACGGTAATCCAGAGCGGTCACGATGACCACGCTCACGAGCACCACCGTTTCCAACAACATCACTTCGCGACCATGGAGCAGCAATTTGACTGCTCCAAGATCGGGATGTGGCTATTCTTGGCCACGGAAATTCTCCTCTTCGGAGGCCTCTTCGTAGGCTTCGGAATCATGCAGGCCCGCCACACGGAGGCCTTTGTCGCCGGACATCACCACCTCGATTGGCAGATGGGCGCGCTCAATACCTGTTTCCTCTTGATCAGTTCGTTCACGATGGTGATGGCGGTTTGGGCGGCTAGCAACAACCGCAACGGGAACAAGCAGAAGATTCTGGTTACCAATTTGTTGCTCACTCTGGGCTTCGCCGGTGGCTTCATGGTGGTGAAGTTCTTCGAGTAC
>JANXUM010000576.1 GCA_025356215.1 Bryobacter sp.
CCCTCTGATCGAGACCGACATGCGCCGCGTCTTCGAGAACAAAAATATCGACGCCGTGACGATCGCCACTACCAATCACTGGCACTCCCTCACCGCCATCTGGGCCATGCAGGCTGGCAAAGATGTTTACGTCGAGAAGCCCGTGTCACACAACGTTTTTGAAAGCGTCCAATTGGTGGCCACCGCGCGCAAGTACCAACGCATTGCCGCCGGCGGCACGCAGCGGCGCTGGTGGGGTAAATTCCGCAAGGCCATCGAGATCGTTCACAGCGGGACAATCGGCGACGTATACCAAGGCAATTTCTTCTTCCCCGGCCGTCGCGATTCCCTCGGCTTCAAACCAAACAAGCAGCCGCCCGCCAACCTCAATTGGGACCTATGGGTGGGCCCCGCGCCCATGCAGCCTTATCATGAAAACCTCGTGCCCTATAACTGGCATTGGTTCTGGGACTTCGGCAACGGCGAACTCGGCAACAACGGCATCCACATGATTGACCTTCTCCGCTGGGGCATGCGCCAAACGCTGGCGGTAAAAGTTCGCTCCACTGGCGGACGCTTCGGCTACAAGGATCAAGGGCAAACTCCCAACACCCAAAACGTCACTTGGACCTTTGGCGACGGCTCCAGCATCGTCGGCCAACTGCGCGGCCTCTACACAGACGAGCCGATGTCCTGGGACTTCTTCGGCTCCAAGGGGCACCTGCATGTGATGGCCGACGGGCGCTCACGCCTTACTCTCGGTCGCAACAAGAAGCCCGAGCCCGAGCCCGAATACCCCGCCGACCTCAACCACTTCGCCAACTTTGCCGACGCCGTCCGGGCCCGCAATCCCAAGCTCCTACATGCCGAGATCGAAGAGACCGCGCTCTCCACCTCGCTCTGCCACCAAGGCAACATCGCCTACCGCCTCAACCGCGAACTACGCTTCGATCCAGCGTCGATGCGCTTCGAGGGCGACGCCGAAGCCAACCGCCTACTCACGCGCGAATATCGTTCGCCGTATATTGTGCCGGAGCGGGTCTAAGCGTCAACTCGCTAAAGTACTTGCCCGACGGGAGCGCGATCTCCCGCTCGCTCACTATGCGCCAACCGGTTGCCATCGCAACAAATCCATCGCGCGCAATTCCCCGATACTCCGCTCCCACGCCCGCCAGTGCCGCGCTGTAAGGCGACGGCAATACGGCCGGCGCGTCGTCGCGGACTCCCAGCACTAGAACCGCCAAACGTCCACCCGGATTCACCCGCGATGCCAGCCCCCGCAGCAACGCCTCCACGTCGGCAACATACTCCAGCACCAGCGCGCCAAAAATCAGATCCACCGGCGTTATGTGAGGTGCTCCATCGTTCAGGTCCCAACGCAAAAACTCGGCATTCGGATAGCGCTGCGCCGCAGTCTCCAAATACCCCGGGTTTAGATCCACACCCACAACCCGCTCTACCCCTGCCGCCGCCTCCAGCCCGTTCCCGCCCGCGCAACCTAAATACAACACGCTCTTCGCGCGCGACTCTCCGATCGCCTTTGCAAGGCATTCACGGATCGCCGCCGCCTGCCCCACATGCTCCAACTCGACGTGGCGTTCGTAATCGGAAAGCTCGACCCCGAGCCAGGCCTTAGCCACGAGGCGGAGCCGATATCTTTGCCAGCGGCGCGGGATGGCTGCTCTGCTGGATGATGCTCATCGCGCTCGCCAACATGCCGCTCACGTCGGCGACATTGCTTGGCACAATCATCGTGTTCCCCACCTTTGCCAGGTTGCCGAATTGTTCGATGTACTTCTCGGCCACACGCAACTGCACCGCCTCCATTCCACCCGCCATTTGGATCGTCTCGGCCACTTCGCGAATGCCCTCGGCCGTCGCCTTGGCAATCGAAAGAATCGCCGACGCCTGCCCCTCGGCCTCATTGATCTGGCGCTGCTTTTGCGCCTCTGACTTCTTGATCGTCTGCTGCTTGTCGCCCTCGGCCGTGTTGATCGCCGCGTCGCGCGTACCCTCTGAAGTCAGAATCGTCGCGCGCTTTTCGCGCTCGGCCCGCATCTGCTTTTCCATCGCGCCCAGGATATCCGCCGGCGGCGTGATGTTCTTGATCTCATAGCGGAAAACCTTGATCCCCCAAGGCTCCGTCGCTTTATCCAGTTCGCTAACGATGTTCGTGTTGATGTTTGTGCGCTCTTCAAAAGTGCGGTCGAGTTCGATCTTACCCAGCTCGCTCCGCAGCGTCGTCTGCGCCAACTGCGAAATCGCAAAGCTGAAATTCGAGATGCCGTACGACGCGCGCTCCGCGTCAATGATCTTCATGTAAAGCACGCCATCGACGCCCACCTGCACGTTGTCCCGCGTGATACAGATTTGCTCGGGGATCTCCACCGCCTGTTCTTTCAGAATGTGCTTGTAGCGAATTACGTCGATGAACGGAACCAGGATGTGAAAGCCTGCGGGAAGAATTCCGGAAAAGCGTCCAAGTCTTTCAACGATGTAGGCATTTTGCTGCGGCACCACCACGGCCGTCTTGGCGAGAACAATAAAGAACAGAATAGTAAGGGCGATTACCGCGATTAGGGGGCCAGTCATGTTGCCAATTCTACATGGCCCGCAGGTACAACGTCAGACCTTCCATCCGCTCCACTTTTCCGCGCTGTCCCCTGGCAATCGGCACTTCGCCCAGATTCATTGCACTCCAACTGGTACCTCGCAATTCAGCTTTCCCCAATTGCTTCGGCAAAAGGTCTTCCAGGGCGACCGCCATTTCGCCTTCGATCGAATCCACCCGCTTGGGCGGATTTCTCTTCTCCATGTAGGCGATCAACCGCCGGCGGAACAGTGCCAGCCATGTGCTTGAAACACCCAGAAACAGCAGGAGTTCGATCCATAACGGAACCCCGGGGATGAGCAACTGGAAGAAGCCCATGAACACCGCGCCGATCCCGAAAAACAGCAAGAAGAAACCTGGCACGATGCTCTCGGTGGCGAGCATCGCAAAGCCCGCCACCATCCACATCCACCAGGTAATCACTGCCTAAGCTTTCTTGGCCGGGGCCTTGGCGTCCGCCTTGCCCATCGTCTCAATCTCGCTGAACAACACCTTGCGCTCTTCGTACATGCAGCGATTGGCCAGCAGCACCGCGGAGGAATCATGCAAGCCCACTTCGAGATCGGCCTTGGGTCGCGTCCCTGCCTTGATGTCGTTGAAGAAGCTTTCCAGCTCAATGTCCACTGGGTTGCGGTCTTCCTCCGGCACCATCACGCCCTTGCGGTACAACCACTGGCGAGCGAACTTCATCTCACGTTCGGCAAAGCTGTCGTTCGCCGTCACGGTGTCTTTCTCAAACAGGATCGGTAGAGCCTTCCCACCCTTGCCGGTCGAAGCCAGCGACGAAGACGCCTGGAAGGTGGGAGACTTCTTATCGCCCGTATCGACCTTCGGTAGCGCCGGCTCCAGGTACCACATGCCCAGCGCCGGCTCGGAATCCGTGCCCACCGTAATGTGAATCGTGCCCTGCGTCCCCATGATGCATTCGCCAAACTCGGTCCGCTCCGCGTTAAACAGCGGGCAGTGGCGATTGGTCGTGATCGACGTATAGTGCAGCTTCTGACCCTTCGGGTACTTGAAAATCAACTGGATGTTGTCAAAGATGTCCCGGCCGTCCTTGATGTAGTCCGTGCCGCCCACACCCACTACATACTCGGGGCCCGATCCGAACATCCAGTCGGCGATGTCAATCTGATGCGAAGCCAACTCGGCGGTAAGCCCACCCGAATACTCCCGATACTTGCGCCAGTTCACGTCCTTGTCGGTACGATCCTTCGGTAGCGGCTTGTTCCACGGGTCCTTGGCAAACGTGTTGCGATGCCACTGGCCACGAATGTGTGTCACCGTGCCCAGCATGCCCTTGTCGATCATCTGCTTCGCTGTTTGGTAGAACTTTGAATAGCGGCGTTGCAAACCTACCTGCAACGTCTGTTTTGGCTTTGAATTCGCCAGCGTCCGCAGCGCATGAATCTCTTCTGGCTTAAACACCAGGCTCTTCTCGCAAAACACATGCTTGCCCGCGTCCAGTGCGTCTTTCGTCACCGGAAAGTGCATGTACAAGGGCGTTGCGATGAGCACCGCGTCAACGCTCTTGTCGGCCAGCAATTCACGGTAGTCTTTGAATTGCTTGGGCTTGTTGCCAATCAATTCCGCGCCCTTGCGCATGTTCGGTTCGTACACGTCGCAAACGGCCACGCAGGTGCCGTTATCCAATCCCTTGAGATGCTGCAGCAAATATTGCCCACGGCTGCCGGTGCCGATAAACCCGTATTGAACGGTATTGTTTGCGGCTTTCACCTTCGAGATGAAAGGTGCGCCGGTAATGCTCAATGTTGCGGCCGCCGCCGCGATCTTCGACGCTTCACGCCGCGTTAGATTCTGCTTCTCACTCATAGATGCCCCTAGTCTATCAAGGGAATCAGTGCCCGGATGCGGGCCTCTCGAAAGTATAGGCCGGCCCACAACGCCACCCCGAAAAGGAATTGAGCGATGAACGGATCGCCGACGCGAACATGCGTCTGGATGGCGCCGCCCATGTACCCCGTAAGCAGGATTGCCCCCAGCACTGCGGTGCGTGGGAAAAGATATAGGGCGGTGCAAGTGAGCTCGAGAATTCCCAATGGTACCGAATGGCTTATGGGGATCCCCATGTGGACAAAACCTTCCGCGAACCCCGTCGGCTGGATAAACTTCATCACCCCGCTGGCGAGCAACAGCAGGCAAGGAAGAATGCTGAGCGCCCATCCGAGTTTGTATTTAGACATCCTCAAGAAGGTAGCAGACGCGCGGAAATCCGCGCAAGCGTATAGCCGACCAGGCCCCATAAAACCGGCAAAACCGCATGGCCAAGCATCATGTGGCCAAAATCGTTGATCGGGCAATGCACCTGTATGACCAGGAATCCCGAAAACCCAGCCGCCACGCCGATCGCAAGCGCCACCCGGTTCCACATCAATGGCGAACTCCGGCGGAACACCACCACCAGTCCAAACCCGGTTGCCAGTGACGCGATACTTCCAATACTGAAACAAATCGCCGCTGGCCACATCTCAAACGGACCCGTCGCGGCACCTAGCCACAGCCCGGCAATGGCGATCAAAAGCCCCAGCGCCGGCCGCCAAAAGTTCGATCTGCCGCTTGGGCTCATCCACTGTGACGCCGCCCATACCGCTCCGCTAATCGCCATCGAGAACCCTATGCCGAAAAGCAACCACATCCGCCACGGAAATTCATCGAGCCCGTCATGACCGAATACCCAAACCCCGCTGCCCGCGATCGCGAGCGCGCAAATCATCGCCGCCAGCGCCGTCTGCCAAGCCGGGCGCAATGGTTTTACGGGAGCGAATTTCATACGCGCCCCCCCAATACCTTGCGCAGTTTCTCGTAGGCGCGGTGCGCCTTTTGCTTGACCGATCCGACCGTGCTGCCAGTAGCGGCGGCGACCTCCTCGAGGCTTCGGCCTTCGACTTTCATAAGTATTAATACTTCACGCTGACTTTCTGGTAGCTCGCTCAGCAATTGCTCAAAGCCGTAAGAAAGTTCCGGTGTCGGCATGCAGATTCTTTCATCCAGTTCAACTTCCGCCCGGCGCGTCCGCTTCCGGTAGCTGCGGCTGCGCACATGGCGGGCGATTGAATAAACCCAAGGCAACAGCATTTCGCCCGGCCGCCACGTATGTCGGCTGCGATGCACTTGGAACCACGTCTCTTGCACCAGTTCCTCAACCTCGCCATCGGGGACGCCTCCCCGGAAAATTGACTTCAGCCTCGGGCTCACCTCGCGAACAAGCGTCTCCAGCCCGGTTTCATCGCCCCCCTGATATTGCACCATCGCTTCTTCAAGCGTGACTTTCTGCCCACTAGACATCCATAGGCGAGTGTATGTTAATTCCAGTCGTTTTAGCGATGACGCTTGCACAATCTCAAGATGTCACTCTCAGTCTTGGCACCCTCAACGGGCCTGACACAAAGGCTGGCATGTATCTCGGCGCAAATTATGCACACCGCATCGTCCACCGCCCCGGAATGGCGCTCAGCGGACAAATCGACTTCGCCGCCAGCCCCAACCGCAAATCCAGCGTGACAGACCCGCTTGGCTCACGCGACGTCGCCAGCCTCTACATCATCCCCGGCATGCGTCTGAGTTTCATGCCAGAAAAGCGCTTCTCACCCTTTATCGCTGGCGGCGTCGGGCTTGCGTCCTATGAACAGTCGTCCCTGTTGCAGAACGGCAATCCCTTCCCCGGTTCCCGCACTCAAAACGACTTCGCCGCTTCCGGCGCTATCGGAATGGATGTCCGCATCGTCCGCTTTGCCGGCCTACGCTTCGAGCTCAAGAACTATCAGAAAAACGTCGCCGCCGGAGTTGGCTTACACTTCCGTTGGGGAGGAAAATAAATGATCATCGCGCCGGGCCCTGGAAACTTTGTGCGGCTTGAGGTAGCCAAAACAGGCCTCATGAAGGGCAAAGTCCACGTCTTCGAGTTCCCTGCCTACAAAGGCGAGGCAACGCGTAACCCAGACCGCTACTCGATTGCGCTGGACGCTGCAATGATCCTGTGCAAGGACACTTGGCTCAAGCCCGATGACCTTACTAAAGTCATGACCTACGCGGTCAAAGACATGCTCGACGCCAAGCGCTTCCCCCAGATCCTCTATCGCTCCACCGACGGAATGCTCACGATCCGCAATCAGTCTCGTCCCGTCGCCGTAACTTACAAGGAAAGCTCGCCAGGCGTTTTCGAAGGCTCCAGCATGGTTGACATGCGCCTGTTCGGCCTCAAGCCTCCCTCTGCCGCATTTGGCGCGGTCGGTACCGATCCATGGATGAAGCTCAACTTTCGCCTACAGGTCGGCTAAGCTCCCGCTCAGTTGCGGCCAACCTCCAAGCCCATCTCCCGCGCCTTCCGCGCGCTCCATTCCGCCCCGCCCAAAACCAACATGCTGAACAAGAAACTCCACAGCAAAATCGTCACCGAATGATCGAACACTCCATACTCGTGATGCATCTTTGCGTAAATCATCGGCGCGATCGCGATGTTCAATAACTTCAGGGCCGCCATTGCCAGTCCCACAAACACAGCGGCGATAAAGACCAACAGTTTAGGCACTTTACCGTTGGGTAACAGCCAGTAAGTCAAAAACAC
>JANXUM010000001.1 GCA_025356215.1 Bryobacter sp.
GTCTCGGGTTCGTGCGCGTGGACGTCGATGACGAACCCGAAATCGGTTGGCAGGTTGCCGCTGACCTCGCGCCAATTGGCGCCCGCGTCGTCGGTGCGCATAATGTCCCAATGCTTTTGCATGAACAGCGTGTCTGGCCGCGATGGGTGCATGGCGATGCGATGCACGCAGTGGCCGACTTCGGCCTCGGGATCGGGAATATAGGCCGAGCGAAGGCCACGATTGATCGGAAGCCAGTTCGCGCCGGCGTCATCGCTGCGAAAGGCTCCGGCGGCGGAGATGGCGATGAAGATGCGGTCGTGGTTTTTCGGGTCGAGCACGATCGTGTGCAGACCCATGCCACCGGCGCCCGGAGTCCAGTTTGAGCCGGTAGAGTGCTTGCGGAGGCCGGACAGTTCATGCCATGATTTTGCGCCATCGGTGGAGCGGAAGAGCGCGGCGTCTTCGACGCCCGCGTAGACCGTATCAGGGTCTGTCAGGGAGGGCTCCAGGTGCCAGACGCGCTTGAAATCCCAAGGATGGGGGGTGCCGTCGTACCACTGGTGGGTTCCGGTGGGGCCGTCGTAGAGGAACTTGTTGTCGACCGCAGTCCAGGTCTTAGCTCCGTCGTCGGAGCGCTGGATCACCTGGCCGGACCAAGCGCTCCATTGAGAGGCATAGATTCGATTGGGGTCGACGGGCGACGCCTTGAGGTGGAAGACCTCCCAGCCCGCAAAGTGCGGCCCGGACACCTGCCAGTCTTTTCGATTCTCGTCTGAACTTAGAATGAAGGCCCCTTTACGGGTGCCGACCAGAACTCTCACGCCGCTGCTTGGTTTTGCCATTTTAGAGAAGTCTCGCTGAAATTATTTCATGCGGAATCTCGGGTTGGCTACTCCCGCCTACTCGACAGTGACGGATTTTGCCAGGTTTCTGGGCTGATCGACGTCGCAGCCCAGACGCACGGCGATGTGATACGCCAGCAACTGCATCGGAATGATTTCCAGCAGGGGCAGCAGCAGTTCGTTGGTTACCGGGATCGGGATCACGTAGTCCGCCATCTCGGCAATCTCTTTGTCGTCGGCATTGGCGACGGCGATGACGATGCCGCTGCGGGCTTTGACTTCCTGAATGTTGGAGACGGTCTTCTCGTAGCGGAGACGGCTTTCCGGGTCTTCCGGGTCGTAGGCGGCCAGGACTACGACGGGCAAATTTTCGTCGATCAGCGCGTTGGGGCCGTGCTTCATCTCGCCGGCCGGGTAACCCTCGGCGTGGATGTAGCTGATTTCTTTCAGTTTCAGCGCACCTTCGAGAGCGATCGGGAAATGAATGCCGCGGCCGAGATACAAGAAATCCTTGGCCTTGTGCAAGCTGCGCGCGAGGTTCTGGTAGATCACTTCGGTGGCGAGAACCTGCTCCATCTTGCCCGGAATCTTCAGCGCTTCTTCAATATGCCCACGCACTTGGTCTTCGGTGAGCGTGCCGCGTTCTTGTGCCAGGTACAGAGCGAGCACGAACAACGCTGTGAGCTGGCTGGTGAATGCCTTGGTGGAGGCGACGCCAATCTCGGGGCCCGCGTGTGTCATGAGCATGCCCGCAGCCTCGCGGGTGATCATCGACCCGATGACGTTACAGATGGCGAGGGTCGGCGAGCCCTTGGACTTGGCCTCCCGCTGTGCGGCCAGCGTGTCGGCGGTCTCGCCAGATTGCGAGATCACGATGGTGAGCGTATCCGGCAATATGATCGGATCGCGGTAGCGGAATTCACTGCCGTAATCCACTTCAACCGGAACGCGCGCCAGTTTCTCGATGAGGAACTTGCCGGCCAGCGCGGCATGCCAACTGGTGCCACAGGCGACGATCCGAATTTGCTTAAAAGCACGCATCTGGTCCGGGGAGATGTGCACTTCATCGAGAAACGCGCGACCGGATTCGGCCCCGAGACGCCCGAGCATGGTGTCGCGCGTCGAACGCGGCTGCTCGTAAATCTCCTTCTGCATGAAGTGCTTATAGCCGCCCTTTTCGGCCATGATCGGATCCCAGGTGATATGGGACACGGCGCGGGTGACAGGGTTGCCTTGGAAATCGGTGAGCGTAACGCCGGAGGGCGTCAGAACGGCCATGTCGCCGTCGGCAAGGAAGAACATGTTGCGCGTGTGGCTCAAAATTGCGGGCACATCGGAGGCGACAAAGTATTCGTTCTCACCCAAGCCAATCACCACCGGCGGGCCTTGGCGCGCCGAGACGATCTTGTGCGGGTCCAGACGCGAGATGATCGAGATCGCGAAAACGCCCTGGATCTGCGCGATGGCCGCCCGCACCGCTTCTTCCAGGTTGCCGGTAAAGGCTTCTTCCACCAAGTGGGCAATGATCTCGGTGTCGGTTTCAGATAAGAACACATGGCCCTTGGCCTGAAGGGCGTGGCGGAGCGAGAGATAGTTCTCGACGATTCCGTTGTGGACGACAACGAGATTGCCCTTGGAATCCCGATGCGGGTGAGCGTTTTCCTCGGTGGGCCGTCCATGGGTGGCCCACCGGGTGTGGCCAATCCCGAAATTGCCGTCGATCGGGCTTTGCCGCAAGACTTCTTCGAGATTGCGCAGCTTTCCCGAAGCGCGCCGGACCGCAATCGCGCCAGTGTCGTCAAAGACGGCGATCCCCGCCGAATCGTAACCCCGGTACTCCAGCCGCTTGAGCCCATCCATGATGATGGATACGGCTTGCCTGCCGCCAATATAACCAACGATTCCACACATAAGTTTTAAGGTGCCCTTCTTACCGTTCGGCTTTTGGAGAGGAAGAGTTTAGCCAAGGACTTCGATATGGAAGTCTTCGATGACCGGATTGGAGAGCACCTCTGCGGAAATAGATTGCAGTTTTTGTGCCAAACTTTCTTTCGCAGCTCCCGGGTCGAGCTCGATGTCGAAATACTTGCCTTGGCGGACATCCAAAATCTCTTTATGACCCAATGAATGCAGGGCTTTGGAGATCGTCTGGCCTTGGGGGTCGAGGACGGATGGCTTTAGGGATACATGCACGCGGGCTTTCATGGGTAATACCAGTTTAGGGCAGCGTGGTTTCCAAAGTGGGAAAATGGAGTTTCCCTATCATGACCGGTCATCAAGTTCGCCAGACATTTCTCGATTTCTTTGCGGAACGCCAGCATCGCGTCGTCCGTTCCTCCTCACTGGTTCCCGCCGACGACCCCACGCTGTTGTTCACCAACGCGGGGATGAATCAGTTTAAAGAGATTTTCCTCGGCCAGGAAAAACGCGACTACTCGCGGGCGACAACATCGCAGAAGTGTGTCCGCGCCGGCGGCAAGCACAATGACCTCGAGAACGTCGGCTACACGCGCCGCCACCACACCTTTTTCGAGATGCTCGGCAATTTCAGCTTTGGAGACTACTTCAAGGCCGACGCGATCGCCTACGCCTGGGATCTGATCACCAAGGTTTACGGCTTGCCCGTGGACCGGCTCTATGTGACGGTTTTCCGCGAGGATGACGAGGCCGAAGAGCTGTGGCAGAAGGTGGCCGGGGTATCGAAATCGCGCATCTTCCGGCTCGATGAGAAGGACAATTTCTGGCAGATGGGCGACACCGGGCCATGCGGGCCTTGTTCTGAGATCCACTTCGATCTTGGCCCCGAGACGGCCACTCCCGGCCATGAGCACGAGCAGTTTCCGCTCGATGGCGGCGGGCGTTTTGTCGAGTTCTGGAACCTGGTTTTTATGCAGTACGACCGTAGTGCCGACGGCGTGCTCACGCCGTTGCCGCGTCCCTCAATCGACACCGGCATGGGCCTGGAGCGCATGGCGGCGATCCTGCAAGGCAAGATCTCGAACTACGAGTGCGACCTGATCGAGCCAATCCGCGAGCGCGCGGCGCAATTGCTGGGCGGCAATCTGAAGCCCGCCACTCTGAACGTGGTGGCCGACCACTCGCGTGCGGCCGAGTTCCTGATCCACGACGGCGTGATTCCGTCCAACGAGGGCCGCGGCTATGTGTTGCGCAAGATCATCCGCCGCGCCATCCGCCACGCCCGGCGCGACGGTGGCTTTGAGGGCACCTTCCTGCACAAGATGACGCCCTTTGTCGCCGAGTTCATGAGTGGCGCTTATCCTGAATTGCTGGAAAGCTCCGACCGCGTCTCGCGCGTGGTGAAGGAAGAAGAGCTGCGCTACGCCAGCACCTTTCTGGTGGCCGAGAAGATGTTCCGGGACGAGGCCAAGACGGCAGTGGGCGGCGTACTGCCCGGCGCTGCCGCGTTCAAGCTTTACGACACCTTTGGCCTGGCCTTGGACGAGCAAGAAGACATGGCGCGGGAGCTTGGGCTTGCCATCGACCTGCCGGGCTTTGATGAGGCGATGGAAGGCCAGAAGCAACGGGCGCGCGCCAGTTGGAAGGGTGCCGACAAGGCTCAGGTCAATCCCGCTTTTGCCGAGCTGCCGAAAACGAAGTTCCTCGCCTACACCGAGCTTGAGGCGCCAGCCAGGGTGATCTATGCCAGCGGCGACGAAGTGGTGCTGGATCAGACGCCGTTTTTCGCCAGCGCCGGTGGCCAGGTGGGCGACCAAGGCTGGCTTTACAACGCGGAGAACGAGAAGCTGGCCGAAGTGATTGGTACGGTCTATGGGATGGCGGGCCTGATCGTACACAAGATCAAGAGCGTGCAGCCAATCACGGCCGGCCTGGCGGTGCGCGCACAGGTGGACCCGGCTTGGCGCCAGGCCAGCATGCGGCATCATACGTCGACGCATCTATTGCAGGCCGCTTTGCAGCAGGTGCTCGGCCGTCATGTGAAGCAGGCTGGCAGCGTTGTCGAGCCCGGGCGCCTTCGTTTTGACTTTACGCATTACGCGGCGGTGAGTGCCGAGGAGAAGGCCGACATCGAGCGGCTGGTGAACGCCGAGGTGCTCGAAAATCTCGAAGTCGCGACGCAGGTGATGAGCCTGGACGAAGCGCTGCAATCGGGCGCAATGGCGCTGTTTGGCGAGAAGTATGGCGACCGGGTTCGGGT
>JANXUM010000002.1 GCA_025356215.1 Bryobacter sp.
GAAGGTCCAGCAGGCGGGCACCTTGGGGGACGTCGATCGTTTGCGTCCACCATTCTGAGAGACCGACATTGGCGGTGAAGCGGGGGCCGACGGGTTCAGCCTTCTTCTGTTGCCGGGAGACCTCGACAGAGCCATCGAATCGAGTGCCGCAGGAGCCGGTGAGCGGGACGCTGTTTGAGTAGGCGCGGCCTCGGGCGGCGTCCGGCAGGTTGGCAAAGGTGAACGGGATGCTCTGCGAGGCGGCGGCGAAGGCGCGGGTGACGTGAGCGTGGACGTGATAGCCGCCTCCCTGCCCCAAGGTATGCCCGCTGTTGCCGACCGTTGCGAGGGCTTGCCCGGCTTGGACGCGCTGGCCCGATTTGACCACAAAGGTGCCGGTGCGCAGGTGGGCGTAGTGGCTAAACTCACCGTCGTCGTGTTGAATCGTGATGTAGTTGCCGAAGCTGTGGCCACGGGAGTTTTGGTACTCTCCGCGATCGAAGGCGTGCACCACGCCATCGCGCATGGCGACCACGCAGCCGGCGCTACGCAGGCTCAAAGGAGCGATGTCCCAGGCGTGCAGGCTGCGGCCCCAGTGCGATGTGCCGCCGTAGTTGCCCTGGGTGATCATCCACTGCTCGCCGCCGGCGGTGGGGAGTGAGTAGCCTTGATCGCTGGCGATCAACAAGCGAGCCGGGGCGCTTTGCAAACCGTCGGCGTTCTTGACGACAATCCAGTATTCGCCGGGGTTGAGCGCCCCGGGATATCGCACCAACAGGCGGGCGGGTTCGACGGCGAAAGGCTGCATGGCGGAAATGAATTGCCAGGCGTTGGCGGGGCTGTAGGTGGCTAGATGGACGGTGCTTTCCGAGGACATACCCGCGCCGTCGAGGACGATGTCGGTGGCGGTGTCGCTATGCTGCGCGCGGGTGGCGCGGCGGACAACAAGACCGCGGGCAGTGGCCGCGTCCCCGCGCATGGTGAACTTGCGCTCGTGGATTACGGTGCCATGGGCAACGACACGTACGGTCCAGAGGCCGGGCTTGGCGGCTTGGTCGAAGCCGGCCACAGGCATCTGCGTAACAAAGCACATGAGAGGAGCGTTGGGGAGTTGATCGTAGTTGAGGAACTCCATCACTTGCGCGCCCGGGGCGAGCCACTCAACCGTCAGGCCGCTCAACCCAGAGGCGCGCGTAAGCAGGAAACGGAAGAAAACCTGACGATCAGTGTTGTCGATCGAGGAAACAGTGCGGCCAATGGAGCAGCGGTCCTCGCTCGCGCTCAGGGACAACGCGGACTCGGTTACTTTTTGCGCTGGAGACAGGGAGGCGGCGGCCAGCAGGATCGCGCAGAGACAAAGATGTTTGGGGGCTGACAAGTCCAACTCCAGTATCGGCTGCTTTGGGGCCGCGCTTCAGATAGACTCAGCGGATGGTCAATCGACGGGGATTTATGGCGGCGTGGTTTGCCCCTCGGCAGCCGCTAAACTTTGTTGTGATTTTAGTGGACGATTGGGGCGGAACCGACGCAAGCTGTTACGGGAGCAAATTCTACCGGACGCCGAATATCGATAAGCTGGCGGGCGAAGGGATGCGGTTTACCCAGGCGTATTCGGCTTGTACGGTTTGTTCGCCATCGCGAGCGGCGCTGCTGACGGGGAAGTATCCGGCGCGATTGCACATCACCGATTGGATTGCGGGCCATAAGCGGCCGTGGGCAAAACTGGCGGTGCCGGATTGGCGAATGTATCTGCCGCTGGAGGAGAAGACGATTGCCGAAGCGCTGAAGCCGTTGGGCTATGCCACGGCACATATTGGCAAGTGGCACCTGACGCCGCCGGGGGGCGACGCGGGTTACCTGCCGAATCAACAGGGGTTCGACGTGAATCTTGGAGGCACACATCGGGGGCAGCCTCCGAGCTACTTTGCTCCCTACGGCCTTGAGACTTTAAAGGACGGGCCCAAGGGCGAGTATCTGACGGATCGCGAGCAGGCGGAAGCGTCGGCGTTTATCAGGGGGCATCGCGATCAGCCTTTCTTTGTCTACTTGCCGCACTATACAGTCCACACACCGCTGCAAGCTCCGGCGGAGAAGATCGCTACTTACAAGGACATCGCCAAGGAAGCAGCGCCGCAGCATAACCCGATCTACGCCGCCATGATCGAGAGCCTTGACGACAACATTGGCCGACTGATGAAGACACTTGAGGAGGCGGGCGTTGCGG
>JANXUM010000016.1 GCA_025356215.1 Bryobacter sp.
ACGCTGGTCGATCTCGATCCCGAGATGACGCAGCTTTTCTCCACGCACAGCTATCTCAAAGAACTCAACAACGGGGCACTCACGGATAAGCGCATGCGCGTCATCAACGCCGATGCTTTTGTTTGGCTGGAGCAATCCAAAGAGGTCTTCGACGCCGCCATCATCGACTTTCCCGACCCGACTAACTTCTCTCTTGGCAAGCTGTACACCACGGCCTTTTACCGCTTGTTGGGTCGGCACATCGCCGAGTCGGGCTTTTTCGTCGTTCAAAGTACCAGTCCGCTTTTTGCCCGGCAATCCTTTTGGTGCATCGTCGCAACGCTAAAGGCCGCCAAATTCCAAGCCAGCCCCTATCATGTCTACGTTCCCAGCTTTGGTGAGTGGGGTTTCGTGATCGCTGGCAAGGGACGTTATCAAACTCCCACAACTCTGCCCGCAGGCATGCGCTTTCTGTCCCTCACAAATCTACCGGCTCTTTTTGACTTCCCCATCGACATGCAATCAATGCCGGCCGAGCCAAATCGGCTCAATGACCAATCGCTGGTGCGCTACTACGAAGAAGACTGGAAGAAGCTCACTCACTAGCGCTTTGACAGAATAAAGAGATGGCCACTCTTAAGGAAGCGCCGCGCCAACTTGGCCGCCAAGCCTTCCGGCTT
The DNA here is from genome assembly GCA_025356215.1 of Bryobacter sp. Classification (GTDB taxonomy): domain Bacteria; phylum Acidobacteriota; class Terriglobia; order Bryobacterales; family Bryobacteraceae; genus Bryobacter. The sequence continues at coordinate 660 of JANXUM010000016.1, forward strand.
TTTGGCAATCTTCGCATTCGCCCCAAGCTTCACGTACTGCACAACCTTTTCTTTCTAGTGCTGGCTGTTGCGGTTTATCTAAGCGTCATCCCGTTGTTTGAAAAGCGTGTCGCCAGCGCCAAGCAGCGTGAGTTCGTCCTCCTGGCGCAGTTGTTCACCGACGACGGCGGCATCCCCGCTTTGCAGTTGATGGGTCTCTACCGATACCTGCAGGGCGACGCGGGCTCGCTGGCCATGCCGCAGGCCGCCATCGACTACCTCAACGACAATCCCACTCGCGTTTTTGTCAGTCCGGCAAAATTCGACACCATCTACAAGCGCGCACCCATCGCTGGCCTGTACCGGGCGATCACAATCCCCGAAGCCTACTACGACGGCATCGTGACCCGGGCCAAATACACGCTGCTGATCGTGCTCGCGATCGTCTATTTGGCCGCCATCTTTGTGCTGGAGTTCATCATCATGCCAGCCTATGTGTACCGGCCCATACAGTCGTTCCTTGACGCCGATAGCGCCGCCCGCGATGAAGATCGTGGACATGAAATCATTCCCGCCCACGAGATCCTCGGCGACGAAATCGGCCAGATCATGACCTCGCGCAATGAAATCGTTGGGCGGCTTCGCCAGCAGAATCAGGAACTCGAAAACGCCCGCCGAAAGCTTCTTGAGCAGGACCGTTTGGCCTCGCTCGGCCTCTTGTCCGCCTCTGTCGCGCACGAACTCAACACCCCGCTCGCCGTCCTCCAGGGCTACATCGAAAAATTTGCCGAAGACAGCAAGACGGCGCAAAACACAGAGCGATTGGCGCGAATGCTGAAGATGACCCAGCGCCTACGTCGCATCTCGGAGTCGTTGGTTGGCTTCTCGCGCGTCCGCCGGGAGCAAAACGAACCCGTTGCCGTTCGCGAACTCATCGACGAAGCCTGGAGCATCGCCTCGATCGAGGAAAAGGCTGCTCGCGTGCAGTTCCACAACGAAGCCCAACTGGGCGATTCCGTCCTCGGCAACGCGGATCGTCTGCTGCAAGTCTTCCTCAATCTCATCCGCAACGCGTTGCAGGCCGTTCCCGACAAGGGCGGTGAGATCCGCGTTGTCACGGCTAGTCTTCGCGCGGAAGGCAAGCCGCTGCTGTCAATAAAGTTGGAAGATAACGGCCCCGGGATCCCCCCCGAGGTGCTGCCCGAGATCTTCGACGCGTTTGTTTCCACGCGTCTCGATTCCAAAGGCACCGGCCTGGGGTTGACCGTCTCTGAGGGAATCGTCCACCAGCACGGAGGCAGCATCTCGGCCTCCAATCGCGCCTGTGGCGGTGCCACGCTTGAGGTCCGCCTGCTGGAGCATGCGCCCGTCGTGGAGATTCATGGACAACCCAGATCGGCGTAGGGAGCCTCCCGTTTGCGCCACCCAGCCGTTGAGATAAGCTCTTGGGGCATGCTTAAGTTGCTCCAATCCATCGATGACCGGCTGGACGCCGCCATCCTCCTTAGGCCGTGGTTTGGTTTTCTCTCTCTCATGGCGCTATTTATCGCTGTGCGCGCGGCTCAAATCTATACCCGGCCCGTCTGGTTTGACGAGTTCTCCACTTACTATGTCTCACGTACCTTTGCGTTTGCCGAATTGCCTTACATCATCACTCACTCCGGTGATTCACAACCTCCTCTCTATCACTTACTCAACATGCCTTTTTTGTGGGTGCTGGGTGACCGGCCCGAATCTATACGCTCAATGTCTCTTGCCGCGGCGGTGATTGGACTGGCCGCGCTTTTCATCTGGTTGAAGCGGACTGTCTCGCCCGGTGCGGCGCTTGCCGCTATCGCCTTTCTATGCGCATCCTCGCTTGCCTTCTACTCGACCGAAGCCCGGCCGTACTCAATCTGGTTTTGCTTTCTCTCGCTCGGATTGGCGGCAACCAGCCTGCCTTTCCGCATCGCCTTCTTGGCAGCCAGCGCCAGCGTACACTTTTTGGGCACTTCAACGGCTGTTCCGCTCGCTTTGACGGAGAAAAGTTGGTCCCGGCGCTTCTTCTACCTTTTGACTGCCGTGCCCGCCTCCATCAGCCTTTGGCTTGCGCCTTCGGTCGAAGACATGCGATCCAAAGCACTCACAGCCTTCGATCCGAGCCTGATTCCCCACGCGTTTACGGCGCTGGCTGGGCCGATGTTATTTTCGATGGTCCTCGCTGTGGCGCTTGTCCGCTGGCAGGCCTACCGGTCTGGGCAGATTGCCCTCGCCGCTACGCTCCTCGCGGGCGGCAGCTTGGGTGTCCTGCTGTTGTTCACCCGCATGGCCGCTCCATACCAAGCCCGTTACAGTTTTCCCCTCCTTATAGCGCTGGCGCTGTTCTTAGCTTGGTGCGTCGCCAACTCACGATATCCCGGCATCCTCACCGCTTCGGTTCTCCTGGCATCGATGATTTTGATCCCGGTCCGAGCCGAAAAGACGGCCGCGCTCAACGAGGTACCGCTTATGAATTGGCTAACCCCGCAATTCTCGCGTTACCCATACCTGTTCGTCTCGGATTCCTATTTCTTTACGGGACTCTCTTGGCACATGAAAGATCCCGAGCGCTCGCGTTTTCACTTCGCTTACGATCTGCCAAATCCATTGATCCAGCGCGACCCGAGAATCAACAGCCTGGCGCCATGGGTGGCTCTTGAGCAGGGAGAAGGCCGCATCGATTCGCTACGCCAACTAATGGCTCGCCAGCAGCCCTTTGTTCTGCTAACTCGCGCCGACACGCAATCGTGGCTGCGCCGAAGCCTCAATAAGCTCCCGCTAAAACTTACCCCGCTCGGCGCGTTCGAATTCCACGATCTGCTGCTGGTCGAATTGCAACCACCGGCTTCGGATCAAGTTCAAACCGAAAGCTCGTCTGCCGCGCAGTAGCCAGCGCGCATTCCCGAATCTCTTCCAGCAGGTCTCGCCAGCCAGCCACTCGCAGCGCGCTGCGTTCCAGCCTCGCCATCCCGGGATAATCCCGGCGCTTACCCGACCAGCCGGGCATCGGCTGAACGTCGATCAAAAATGAATCGAGCGCCACCGCAAACCCTTCCGCCCCACCAGCGATCAGTTGCGCGTCCACACGGATCAACCCGTCACCCATCCCTTCAACACCCGGAGCAATCCGTTCCCACCGCGCTCGAACCCCTTCGCCTTCGAGGCGCAAGTCGATGCCCCTCGGCTCGGTCACAGCCAACAAAGATTGCCAATCCCCAATCACCCCCGCATTGGGTGTCACCAACACAGCCTTGGTGTGAATCGTCACTCGATCCTCCACCGTCCGGGCGCTTAGGCTCATCGTCTCCGGGTCCAAGTCAGCAAAAACCGCTTCCATTTTGCGCCGGGAAATGCCAGCCAGCGCTTCGGCTGGAGCCAGCACCGAGACAATCGTTTCGTCCCCACCGCACATGATCTGTTGCGCCATCAAGCCGTACCATTCCACCACACCACTATCGGCGCTGTCACGCGATTTCTAGAGGCGATTGCGCGATTTCCTTTATTTCCACCACTTTGCAGGGGGTCCGTGTGCTAAACTGCTTAATTGTCATGCGTGTCCCCGAACTAATTCAGCGTAAGCGCGACGGCGAAGAACTAGACCAAGAAGAGTTGGCGTTCCTCGTCGAAGGCTACAACCGGGGTGAAATTCCCGATTACCAAATGGCCGCTTTTTTGATGGCCGTCTATTTCAAAGGATTGACCGAACCGGAAACCGATAACCTTACCGCGCTCATGGTCGCCTCAGGTGAGAAGCTCGACCTCTCCTCAATTCCCGGCTTAAAGGTGGACAAGCACTCCACCGGTGGGGTTGGCGACAAGACCAGCCTGATCGCCGCGCCTCTGGCCGCCGCAGCTGGCGTTGTCGTCCCGATGATCAGTGGCCGCTCCCTCGGTCATACCGGAGGGACGCTCGACAAGCTGGAATCGATTCCCGGCTTCAACGTCAACCTCACGGTGGAACAGTTCAAGGCCCAGCTTGCCGAACATAAGCTCGCCTTCATCGGGCAAACGCCGGAGATTGCTCCCGTCGACGGAAAGCTCTACAGTTTGCGCGACGTCACCGCGACCGTGGAATCCATACCGCTCATTGCCAGCTCCATCATGTCCAAGAAATTGGCTGCGGGTTTGGACGCACTCGTTCTCGACGTCAAGGTCGGTGCCGGTGCGTTCATGAAAAAGCAGGTCGACGCGCGCCGCTTGGCCCAGTTGATGGTGGGCATCGGTCGCCGCCTCGACAAAAAGGTGCAGGCTCTCATCACCGACATGAACCAGCCCCTCGGCTTTGCCATCGGCAACGCGCTGGAAGTCATGGAAGTGTCCCAAACGCTGCAAAATTCCGGCCCAATCGACCTGACTCGTTTGAGTCTTGAATTGGCTGCCCGCATGATCTTCCTGGCCAAGGTCGCCCCCTCGCTTGAGGCTGCTCGCGAACTCGCTCAGTCCAAGCTTCTCGATGGCTCTGGCTACCGCAAGTTTAAGGATGTCATCATCGCTCAGGGCGGCAATCCGCAAGTGCTCGATCGTTTCGACTTGCTGCCCAACGCCACCGGCATGCGTGAAATCGTCACCCCCCGCGGCGGCTATGTCAGCGCCATCGACGCCGAGGGTGTCGGCAAGGCTATTGTGATGATCGGCGGCGGACGCAGTAAGATGGACGACGTGATCGATCATGCCGTTGGCATCATCCTCGAGGTCAAGGTTGGCCAGAGGGTGGACGCGGGTGCCGTGTTGTGCCGTCTCTATCACACCAGCGAAACCAATCTCGACGAGGCTGCCGAAATGGTTGAAGATTCCTTCCGGATCTCTAATTCCGCTCCGGAGCTTCGCGAGATCGTTCTCGAAGTTGTAGGCTAGAACCTATGATCGGCCTGCTCGGCCTTACTCTCATCGTCGCTCTCTGCTACCTTCTGTCGGCGGATCGCAAAGCAATCAAACCGAGGCTCCTGTTATGGGGCCTCGGTTTGCAGTTTAGCTTCGCGCTTATCGTTTTGAAGACTCCTGTGGGTCGCGTTTTCCAGGCCGCCTCCGGCGTTGTGAATTCGCTGCTCAAATACTCCGAGGACGGCGCGGGCTTTCTCTTCGGCGACAAGCTCGGCAAGGCTTCACCCGAGTTTGGCGTCGTCTTCGCGTTCCAGGTGCTGCCGATTGTAATCTTTATTGCCAGCCTCTTCTCAGTTCTCTATTATTTGGGCGTGATGCAGGTCGTCATCCGGGTGATGGCGCAAGTGATGCGCCGCACGATGGGCGGGTCTGGAGCTGAGTCAACCAACGTCGCCGCGTCTATCTTTATGGGTCAGACCGAAGCGCCATTAACGATCCGCCCCTTCCTGGCCAACCTCACAGAGAGCGAGTTGTTCACGATCATGACTAGCGGCATGGCTCACGTTTCAGGAGCGGTCATGGCGGCCTATGTAAAGTTTGCCGGCGTCTCCATTGAGCACCTGCTCACTGCCGTAATCATGACGGCCCCGGCTACGATCATGCTGGCAAAGATGCTTGTCCCGGAAACCGGCCACCCGGAGACGGCCGGCGACGTTCAGATGTCGGTCGAAAAACCCGGCGTCAACGTGATCGACGCGGCCGCGCGCGGAGCGGGCGACGGCTTGCAACTGGCACTCAACATCGGCGCGATGCTGATCGCATTCTTAAGCTTGATCGCTCTACTCAACGGCTGCCTGAACGGCATTGGCCTGCCCACACTGCAACAAATCCTCGGCTATGCCTTTGCGCCTGTTGCTTGGCTGCTCGGCGTCGCCTGGGACGATTGCCGAACCATAGGCCAGTTTCTCGGCACCCGCCTGGTGCTCAACGAGTTTGTCGCCTTCATCGAGCTCGGCAAGGTGAAAGCGCAATTGGACCCGCGATCGTTCACCATTGCCACCTTCGCGCTCTGCGGCTTTGCCAATCTCAGCTCCATCGCTATCCAGGTGGGCGGCATGGGCGCGTTAATGCCAAACCGTAAATCCGACATTGCCCGTCTTGGCCTGAAGGCCGTCATGGCTGGCACATTGGCCAACTTCATGTCCGCCTGCATTGCCGGAATGCTCTTATGAACGCGCCTCTCGCTTATCTTCAGTCGCGGATTGCCACGCCGCCCGAGCTTGCCATCGTTCTCGGCTCGGGCCTCGGCCCCTTTGCCGACGAAGTGGAAAATCCCCTGGTCATCCCTTACGATGAGATCCCCGGTTGGCCGCGCGCCACAGCCGTTGGCCACGCTGGCAAGTTGATCTTTGGACAAGTCGCGGGCCGCCAAGTGGCCGTCATGTCCGGGCGCGCCCACCTTTATGAGGGCCACTCAATCGACAAAGTCGTGCTCGGCGTCCGAGTGTTGGCCAACTTGGGTGCGCGTAAATTCATTCTCACTAATGCGGCCGGCGGCATCAAACTGACTTACTCCCGAGGCGCGCTCGTGCTGATTACCGACCATATCAATCTCCAGGGGACCAACCCGTTGATCGGCCCCAACGACGATTCTCTGGGTCCGCGCTTTCCGGATATGACCTTTGCCTACGCCCCGGCGCTGCGCGAATTGGCCCTGGCGCAAGCCACGAAATTGATGATTCCACTCCACGAAGGCGTCTATGCCGCCCTCTCCGGGCCCTCCTATGAGACACCCGCCGAAATTCGCTATCTCCGCATCGTCGGCGCCGACTTGGTTGGCATGTCCACCGTGCCCGAGGCGATCGCTCTGAACCACATGGGCCTCCAGGTTCTGGGCATCTCTTGTGTCACAAACATGGCCGCCGGGGTTACCAACGAGCGAATCAATCACGAAGAAGTGCTGGAGACCGGCATCGAAGTGCGCGGTCGCTTCATGCAGTTGATCAAGGCCGTGCTGCCCGGCTTATGAGTCTCATCGATCAAGCGCGCTCCGCTCAGCGCGCCGCCTACGCCCCCTATTCGAATTACAAGGTCGGTTGCGCGCTTGAGACCGTGGACGGTTCTGTTTACACCGGTTGTAACATCGAAAATGCCAGTTACGGCGCTACCTTGTGCGCCGAGCGCGTGGCGGTCTTTAAGGCGGTATCCGACGGCCACCGCCACTTCCGCCGCATCGTGGTCGCCACCGACGCCACAAGCCCCGCCACTCCCTGCGGCCTCTGCCGGCAGGTGCTCGGTGAATTCTGCGAAGCTGATTTTGAAGTCATCCTGTGTGGAGCCAATGAACAACAACGCCGCTTTATCCTCGCCGACCTTTTCCCCCACCCGTTCAATCAGTCGTCGCTCACTTAGCTTAACCTTGGCGGGAGCGGCCTTCGGTGCCGCTCCCGCGCGCTGGATTCTCAGCGCGGGCACCGTCTTGACGATGGACAAACAGCGCCGCGTCTTAACCGACGGGGCGCTTGCGATCGAAGGCTCCAAAATCGTCCAGGTGGGCCCGCGCATTGAAGTCGAAAAGGCCTTCCGCGGCGCTCGGCGGCTCCACCGTCCCGACGCAATTCTCATCCCCGGCCTGATCAATACCCATACCCACGCCCCGATGTCGCTGCTGCGCGGCATCGCCGACGACAAGCGCCTCCAGGACTGGCTGGAGCAGTTCATCTTCCCGGCGGAAGCGAAAAACGTAACCAGGGAATTTTGTTACTGGGGTACACAATTAGCCTGTCTTGAGATGCTACTCAGTGGCACAACCACTTACACCGACATGTATTACTTTGAGGAAGAGATCGCCCGCGCAACCGTTCAAGCCGGCATGCGCGGCGTCCTCGGCCAAACTGTAATCGGCTTCCCCGTCGCCGACGCCAAGACGCCCGCCGACTCTCTTGCTCGCGCCGAAGCCTTCTTCAAGCAATACTCCAACGATCCGCTGATTATCCCGGCCATCGCACCCCACGCGCTTTACACAAACACGCGCGAAACCCTGGAGGCGTGCCGCAAATTGGCCAATCAATACAAGCGGCCCCTGTTGATTCATGTCTCCGAAACCAAGCGCGAGAACGACGACATCTTCAAACAACACACCAAAACGCCTGTGCAGGTGTTGTCCGATTGGGGCATACTTGACGGACTTACCGTCGCCGCGCATTGCATCTGGACCAGCGACGCCGATATTGCCACTCTAGCTCGCAGAAAGACCGGAATCGCTCACTGTCCTTCTTCCAATATGAAACTAGCCAGCGGAGCGGCGCCCGTTGTGAAACAGCTCGCGGCGGGCCTGCGCGTCGGTCTCGGCACAGACGGCCCCGCCGGCTCCAACAACGACTTTCACCTGATGGAAGAAATGGATCTCGCTGCCAAACTGGCCAAACTGCACATGATGGACCCCGAAGTTCTCCCCGCCCGTACCGCCCTCGAGATGGCCACTCTGCACGGGGCGGCGGTGATTGGCATGGAGGATCAACTTGGCTCCCTCGAGGCCGGAAAACTGGCCGATGCCGTGTTTTTGCGGACCGATGTGGCCAACGCCGTCCCCAGCTTCGATCCCTATTCCACCGTCGTCTACGCCCTTAAGTCCGCCGATGTAACCGACGTATTCGTCAACGGCAAAGCTCTGGTGCGGGAGGGCCGATCCCTTACCCTCAAGTCTGCCGAAATCTTGGCGAAAGCTCGCAGCTACCAAGCCCAAGTCGTACTATCCCTGAAGAAATAATGGTCGTACCTCCACCGTACTGCCCCTTCCCCGAACATTAATCCGGGAGAGTCCGCGTGCCAAATCGGCACTACTCCCCCGTATCATGCAATCTAGAATCCCCCAAATGGCCCTTGCGGCGTTGTCCGCGATTTGTGTCTGCGTGCCGGCGCAGGCGACGATCATCAACCAGTATTCCTCTCTGAGTTCTTGGCAGGCCGCCACCGCAGCTTCTCCCTCCTTGAATGACTTCAACTCCACCACGGCCGGTGCCGCGATCCCCAATGGCAATCAAAGCTACAAGCTCGGGAACAATCCCTATAACTTCACCACCCCTTTGGTGAGCATTCTTGGCTATTACAACGACGCCGTCGCCAACGGGTCGGCGATCACTCTCCAAATCGACGCGTCCTCCGGCTCGGGGCCGGAATACGAGTTCAATAGTGGCGCGGTCATGGCGGGAGGAAGTTATGGTGCCGCCCCGGGCACTGCGGCCTACAACACCGGCTTGATGGCCAACTTCAACGGTGCTGTCGGCATTCGGAGCGTGTCCTTCAACTTCTCTGGCCTCTGGTACAACTCAGCCTTGAATCCGGTTGCCGGTAGCGGCACCATGCAACTCTGGGTCTATGAAGGTTCAGGCCCCGGTCTCGCCGCCGGCGCGCCAACTCAGATCGTCAACTTGACCATCCCGGCCAGCCCCAATCTAGGGTTTTTCGGATTCACCACAACCGGCGACGTCGGAGGCATTCGCCTCGTCATTAGCACTCCGGCCAACATGAACGACGGGCGCGCGATCCTCGACAATCTTTCTTTCGGCCAAATCCTTGATTCGGGCGGCGGTGGCGGCGGTGGCGGCGGTGGCGGCGGTGGCGGCGAGCTTCCCGAACCCGGCACCTACTTACTCTGCGCCGCCGGCCTCTTGGGCGTCACGATCATTCGCCGCACCCGCAAATAGAGGGCGCGTTAACTCCCCTAAAGCCCAGCGCACGGCACGGCACCACCGCGCTGGGCATCTTCATTGAAGCATCGCCCGCCACGGATGATAAACTGAAGATGTCGTGGTGGTAAAGGCTGAATCTTCATTCAAACAGTTAGTAGACATTATGGCGCAGCTTAGAGCGCCCAATGGCTGCCCCTGGGACCGCGAGCAGACTTTCGACAGCATCAAACGCTACACGATCGAAGAGACTTACGAAGTGATCGACGCCGTTGAGCGTCGCGACTATCCGGCCTTGTGCGAAGAACTTGGCGACCTGATGCTTCAGCCCGTCTTCTACGCCCAGATGGCCGCCGAAGAAGGCCTCTTCACGATCGAGGACGTGCTTGAAGCGATCAATTCCAAGCTCATTCGTCGGCACCCTCATATCTTCGCCGACGCCGTGGCCGATACCGCCGACGCCGTCAAGACCAATTGGGATGCCATCAAGGCAGCGGAGAAATTAGAGAAGGGAAGCGACGCCCCCGCCGGTCTCTTGGACAGCGTCAACCGTGCCCAGCCCGCCTTAATGGAGGCCGTCGAGATCTCCAGGAAAGCGGCCAAGGCCGGCTTTGAATGGAGCGAATATCAGGACGTTCTGGCCAAGCTGCGCGAAGAGCTCGATGAGCTTGCCGAGGCGCGGGCCGCTGGCGATCCCTCCGAGATCGAATCGGAAATCGGCGACCTTCTCTTCACAGTCGTCAATCTCGCCCGCTGGTCAAAAGTCGATCCCGAACAGGCACTCCGCCATACAAACGCTAAGTTCCGCACCCGCTTCGCGCATGTCGAGGCGCGCGTGCGCGAGACCGGCGGCGAGCTGGAATCGACACCCCTCGGTCAGATGGAAAGTTATTGGCAGGAGGCCAAGACGCGATGATCGAAGTCCGCGCGCTGGTCGAACATGCCGAATTTGAAGAGGCCGTGGCCCTCCAGAAAACAATTTGGGGCTTCGAGGAACTCGAGCTCCTTCCCGTGCGCCTCTTTGTCGTCGCCACCAAAGTCGGCGGCCAGGTCTTTGGCGCCTTCGATCAAGGCCGGATGATTGCCTTCCTGCTAGCCATACCGGGCCTCAAGCCCGGAGGCAAATACTACCTGCATAGCCACATGATGGGCGTCTTGTCCGAGTACCGCAACGCGGGCGTCGGTCGCATGCTCAAACTCAAACAGCGGGAAGAGGCTCTCAATAGAGGC
>JANXUM010000018.1 GCA_025356215.1 Bryobacter sp.
CGCTCCCAGCGGAGGTCGTGCATGACGGGGACGGTGGAATCGAGGAGGAGGCGGATGCGGATGAGCGAGTCGAGGGTGTCGCTGGTGTTGAGCGCCATCTTGAAAAAATCAGAAGCGCGCGGATCTTTGAATAGGGCCTGGGAGAGGCCTGCGGAGTATGCTTCTGAACTAGGGTCGAGGTCGGCGAGTGCGGTGAGGTCGGCGATGGCGGCAGAGATGGTTTGGCTGTCGCGGAGGAGGCGGCTTTCGTCCTCGCGGCCGGCTTGGCGGAAGCGCATTTCAACGGAGTAAGTTGTTGGCGAGTCGGCCGAGACGTCGATTTCCAAGTCGCAGCAAGATTTGTCCATGGTGAATTCTTCGCAAGTATACAGCAAGCGATTGAGTATTCCTACCGGCCTTGTTAGACTTCACTGAACTGGCTATGTCCTACACAATCGACGAATGCAACGTGGAGCGGCAGCAGTTGCTGGCGCAGATCTTGAATCCGATGACGGCCCCGTTGTTGGCCGGGATCTCGGCGGGGAGCGTGGGTTCGATTCTCGATCTTGGATGCGGGCAGGGGAACACGACGCGCTTTCTGGCGGGGACTTTTGCGGGTGCGACGGCGGTGGGGCTGGACTACGATCAGAAGCTGGTGGACTATGCGAGGGGGCAAGCGGGGAACCCGGCGGGGGTAAGTTTTCAACAAGGAGACGCGGCGGCACTGCCGTTTGCCGATGCCAGCTTTGACCTTGTGTTTTGCCGGTATTTGTTACTGCACCTGCCGGACCCCGACGCGGCGATCCGGGAGATGCTGCGCGTAACTAAGCCGGGTGGCTATACGATCGCGTTTGAGCCGGACTGTATGTTGGACATGTCATACCCGGAGAACGCGGGCTTGCCGACGATCACTTACTTGTTTCAGAGCCTGTTTGCACAACCGCAAATGGGGCGGCAGTTGGTGTACAGGTTTCGGGCGGCGGGGGCGCGGCAGTTACAGGCGGGGGCGATGTTGGGGATGGAGTTCGATGGGGGTCTCTATAAGCGGATTTACCGGCTTACGGCAGAGAGCCTTGCGCCGGCGATCGAGGCTAAGGGATTACTGAGCGCGGAGGCTTACGCGACACTGCTGAAGCAGATGCATGAGCTGGAGGCGAGCCCGGAGGCGACGGTGTTTAAGCTGCCAGATATGTGGGTGATTGCGCGGGGTTAGCGTCGGGGTTAGCGTCGGGGTTGCTGGTCCAGGTGGCACAGGCAGCAATCGGTGCACCGGTGGCAGCGCTCGCACAGGTGCATGTCGCAGGCGTCGCGGGTGCAGTGGACGCAGATATCGGTTGAGGCCTGCTTGCAGATGTAACAGGTGAAGACGGGGCGGGCCGGGGGAGTTTGGGTGGGAGTCATTTCTTTGTCGGGGGCTTTAGGGGCGGCTTGACGGCGGGCTTGTTGCTGCTGGGGAGGTTCGCCTCTGTGCGGCAGCGCTGGGCCTCGCGACTGAGGATGTCGAACTGCCGGTCGCGATCGGCGGCGAGATCGACCAGATAACGGCGGAAGCGATCCCGGGCCGGGGCGTTGGCGACAAAGCGGGCCTCGATGGCATCGGCGGCAGTGGGCGTGTCGTATTTGCGAATGGCTTCCATGAGGGTGCGCTGCATCTGATCGAGCGCGTCGAAGCGGAGAAAAATTTCGACGGCGGTGGAGAGGCGATCGGGGCTGAGGCGCAACTCGTCGATGGCCGCAACCAGCGAGGGGATCTGGCGCTTGGCTGAGTCGAGTTGAGAGAAATAGGCCTCTGGGGCGTTGGCTTCACGCCAGAGATTGAGGCTGAGTTTGTCGAACTCGGGGGCGATCGCGGCCAGAGTGGACTTGAGGTCGTCGAGTTGCTTGCGAGCGTCCCATTCCGGAGCGACGCCTTGGGCGGCGAGGATCGAAGAGAAGAGGAAGCTCAGCAGGAGAAGACTGCGCCTGCGCATAGATCTAGTCTAGACGCCGGGGGGCGGCGGAGGAGGAGCGGCCGGCGGCGGAGCGGGGGCGCTGGTGTCGCCAGGCAGACCAACCGGGCCGCGACCGGGCGCGGGGAGCGGACTGGAGCCGCCACCGACACGGGGCATGGTGACCCAGATGTCAGCGGCCATCTTCAACATTTTCTGAAGTGTGCCACCCTTATCGAAGCTCTTGTCGGCGATGGGTTGGCTTTTATAAACGCGGAGGTAGTCGCCGCGATTGAGCAGCTTTTCACTGCCGAAAGGCATGAGCGCGTGTTGGACCGCGACTTGGCCTTCTTCCACCAGCACAAGCGTGGAGTCGCCGTCCTCAACCGTGACGTCGAAGATCGTACCGCGCACGGAGATGACAGCCGAGGGGGTGTTGATGCGGTTGCGATTGGGCTGGCCGTTCAGCTTTTCGATATGAACTTTGACGCGACCGATCCACAGATCGAGCAGCTCGCGCATGTTGCCCTGGTTGCTGCGGAAGGTGGCGCGGGAGCCAGGGAAGATCTCGAAAACACTGCCGTCGGGAACCTGGATCTTGGCGTATCCATCGGCACCGGTGATGATCTCTTGCTTGGGGTTAACGATGTCGCCAACGTTGATCGCCCAAGGGACTTCGTCCTTGAGAACCTGAACTTGACCCTGTACATGCAGTACTTTGCCCGTTGAACCAGGGGCAACGGGGAGCATCTGGGCACTGGCCACAGTTGTCCCGAGGATGGCGAGAGCCATCGCGAAAGACCCGGATTGGATTAGAGTACGCAGCACTATCGAGTTCTTAAAATCCTAACACAAGGCTAGCACTGAAAATGCTGAGCAATTGAGCATCCGAATGCGAGAGAAAAGAAACCTGGAACGGAATTTCCCGTCTTATCAACAGTTCGGCAGGAGGGCCGCCGATCTTGATAGTGAGTTGGCCGGTACAATGAACTCAGACCATGTGTCGAATTGACACAAAGCTGCGCGTAATTTTTGCCACAGTGGGCTTTGCTCTACTGGGGCAGTTGAGCCATGCCCAGGAGTTTGAGTTCAAGTTGAACTGGCGCGCGATCGGGTCGACGGTGGTTTCGGCGGGGCGCGCGGGGATGTCGGGAGCGCCGGTGTCGGGGGTGTGGTTTTCCGCCGACGGGACGTCGCTGGAGACGGAGCTGGCGAACGGGCGTGTTTTTCGGACCTTGGATTTTGAAACCTGGATGGCGGGGGCGCGCGCGGGGAGCCGGGTGGCGATGGTGGCAAAGGTGGTTGACAGTCTGCCTGAAGCGGGGGCGACGGCGGTGGCGGCGCTGGGGAATCCATATCGAGCCTATGCCTATGGGCGGTTCTTGTGGCGCAGCGACGACGGCGGCCGGCATTGGACGAATGTGATTGCGAGCGGCAACAGCCGATTGATTGGGGAGAAAGTGCGGGCGGTGGCTGTGTCGCCGGTGGACTCGGACCGGATTGTGGCGGTGACGGATGAAGGCGTTTGGTTGTCACCGGACGGCGGGCAGGCCTGGGTGGGCTTGAACGTGGGATTGCCGAATTTGCGGTTGCGCCGTTTGTACGCGGCACCGCGAGGCGGGCGGGGTTTGCTGGCGGAGTGGAGTAATGGACAGACGGTGGAATGGCTGCCCGGGGCGCGCGGCGCCTGGTTGGCGGGCGTGCCGACGGCGGCGGTACGGGACAATTTGCATTGGGTGGCGGCGGGCAAGCCGGATGTGCGGTTGGAAGTGCGTGTGGGGGAGCGGGCGAAGGTTTATCGCAGTCTGGATGGAGGGCTGCGCTGGGACGATTTGACCAGTGACTTGGCGGCGAGCCAGATTACGGGGCTTGCGGCGGACCGGGCCAGCGGCGCTATTTATCTGGCGACGGAGCGTGGCGTCTATTACACGCTGAACAGCCTGGAAGTGGCTTCCGCACCGACAAGCTGGATTCGGCTCGGCGGCAATCTGCCGAAGGAAGCGGCCTTGGACGTGTTGTTGGACGAGGGCGGCAATTTCCTTTACACGGCGCTACCTGGCGAGGGCGTTTTTCTTACTTACGCGCCGCACCGGCGGCGGAGCCCGGCGGCGGTGAGCGCGGCGAATCTGGAAACGCGGGCAGCGGCGCCAGGGGCGTTGATGTCCGTGGTGGGGATGCGTCTGACGCAGGCGCAAATGGCGGGCAAATCTGTGCCGATCCTGTCGGCAAACGCGGATGAGACGCAGGTGCAGATCCCCTATGACGCGACGGTGCCGGCGCCGGCGCTGGAGTTGAGTAGCGAGGGATCGGCGGTGCGCATGGATCTGGAGATGGCCGAGACTGCGCCGGTGATCTTTACCGACCGGGACGGCGCGCCGCTGATCCTGGACGCCGAGAGCGGCGAGTTGATCGATCCGTCGACGCCGTTGCGCGCGGGGATGCGGATTCAGATATTACTGTCGGGACTGGGACGGGTGGAACCGGCGTGGCCGGCGGGGGTTGCTGCACCAAAGGCGAATTCACCGCGCGTGGTGGCGGCGGTGCGGGTGTGGTTGGACGGCAAAACGCTGGAGGTGTCCAAGGCGGAGCTTGCCGGCGGCTATGTCGGCTTTTATGCCGTCGAGACGAGGATGCCCCCGGTACTGGACACGACGGTGCTGCCGCTGACGGTTGAGGCGGCGGGGCGATTGTCCAACACGATCCTGATCCGTACCAGCCTCGATTGAGCGGTCGGCGGCGTGTTAACCTTAAGGTTCCCCTCGTATAGGACTTCCCAGTGGATAAAGCACTTCATAATGTAATCAAGCACGACCAGTTTGTAGAGACGGTCGGTGAGGCATCGGAATACGTTTCGGGCCATAAAAGACAAGTTGTTCTCTACGTCGTGATCGCCGTTGTTGTGGCCGCTCTCGGTTATGGCGGATGGACCTACATGAAGGCGCGCGCGGCCGAACGCCACGCGGCGCTGGGTGAGGCCATGGGCGTGGCGCAATCGATCACAAACCGCACTCCGACCGAAGAGAAAAAAGTAGTGGACGCTTTCACCAAGGTGACCAGCAACTACCCCGGCACCAAAGAAGGCAACCTCGCGCTTTACATGCTGGGCATGATGGAGCTTGAGCGCGGCGACACGGCGGCGGGCGAAAAGAAGCTGAAAGAAGTGGCGGCTGGGGATAAAGAGGCCGCATCGCTGGCGAAGTTTACACAGTCCGAACTGCTGTACGGGCAAGGCAAGACAGCCGAGGCCGAAGCGCTGTTGCGCGAACTGGTTGCCAACCCGACGCATCTGATGCCGCAAGAGCAGGCGACGCTGCAGTTGGCTCGTTATATCGCCAAGACGAAGCCGGAAGAAGCGCGTAAACTGCTGGAGCCTTACCGCACGGCGCGTTCGCCAATCAGCACGCCGGCGCTGGAAATTCTCGGGACACTTCCCGGGGTTCCAACTCCCGCCAAGAAGTAACGCCAAGGGCATCATGAATCCGCCCGGTGCCTTGGCCCACCTGCGATTTCCGGTGGAGCGGAGCATGGGGCGGCGTTACCCTGAGACGTTTTCGTCTTTCCGTAATGACTTTCAGCGGGACCGCGACCGCATTGTCCATTCGCGCGCTTTCCGTCGTCTTGAGGACAAGACACAAGTCTTCCCGGCTGGAATCTCAGACCACTTTCGCAATCGCCTGACGCACACCCTGGAGGTGGCGCAATTGGGGCGGACAGCGGCGCGGGTGCTGGGTCTGGACGAGGATTTCACCGAGGCGCTAGCGCTGGCGCACGACATCGGCCATCCACCTTTCGCCCACTCTGGCGAGGCCGCCCTCAACAAGATGCTGGCGCGATTCGGAGAGCGCTTTGAACACAACGTACACGCGCTACGGATCGTCGAAGTCTACGAGAAGCGCTATGCGATGCACCCCGGCCTGAATCTGACCTTTGAGGTGCGCGAGGGGATCGTCAAGCACTCGCGAGACTTACCGGCTGGGTACAGCGGTGAATTGTCGGAATATCTGCCGGGGCTGCGGCCGCCGCTGGAGGCGCAGTTAATTGACATGGTGGACGAGATCGCTTACAACACGGCGGACATTGACGACGCGCATGAGGCAGGCTTCTTTGGGCTGCGCGAGTTGGGCGACGCGGTGCCGATGGCGGGGGAGTTGCTGGACCAGATCGAGATGCAGTTTCCGGCCGCAGAAGAGCGGATTCAATTGCATGAGTTGCAGCGGCGCTTGATCGCCCATTTGATGGAGGGGTTGATGGCGGGGACGATCGAGGCGGCGCAAGGGGTGGCCTCGGTCGACGAGCTTCGGCGTTATGAGGGGCGAGTGGCGCGGCACCAGGCGGAGTCGGCGGAGACGACGGCGGCGTTGAAGCGTTTTCTCCACGCGCGGGTGTATCACACCGAGATTTTGCGGGAGGAGCGGCGGCAGTCGACGCAGGCCATTGAGCGCTTGTTCGATTACTTCCTGGCGCATGGGGATCAGTTGCCGGAGGGCGAGGGAAAGCTGGAGCGGCGGATTAGCGACTACATCGCTTCGATGACGGATGGCTACTTCCGGCGCGTGTACGCGCAGCATGAGCCGCAGCTCACTCGGTTGTAACGCTGGTGACTTCGGCGCTGCGCACGCCGTAGATTTTCTGGATCTGCCGGGCGATCTCGCGGCTCAGCCGTTCCTGATTGATTTCGCCCTCTTCCTCTTCGATGACAAGCACCTTGACGTAAAAATTCCACTTCTTCCGCATACCCCTACAGAGTAGACCACGCGGGGTTTGCTAAAATCTAGAAGACTGGTTTTAAGCGTGCAGGAGTGGCGGAACTGGCAGACGCACGGGACTCAAAATCCCGCATCCTTCACTGGGTATGTGGGTTCGACCCCCACCTCCTGTACCAACAACCTCGCCAAAAACTCCAGGTCACGAATGAGAAGCGTTCTCTAGCGCTTGAAGTCGAGATCCTGAAAGTCGAAGCTGAAGTCGGCCAGATCGCTGATCGCCTCCATCTTCATGCCCGTAATCATGCCCTGCGCGTCAAGCGAAAAGGTGACGTAAGCGTCAGGGATCGTTTGGTCGTCCCAGCGCGCCACAAAGGTGTTGTAGTGCCAGTGCTGCAATGCCCCTTGCATTGCCGGGGTTTGGCGCATTCTCAAGCGAAGTTGCCCGGCGGTCGTCTCGACAGTTGCCTTGCCGTACCAGGCGTCGCGATAGTCCGCTGCGTATGCCGCCAACGGCAACGACGGTTGGGTGTTTTGCGCGCGGGCCGCAATGGCCTTCTTCTCCCGCTCGTTTTGCCGTACTCGGCCCTTCACCGTATTTGCCTTGATCGCGCCGATCCAATCGGGCGACGCGACGCCCATGTAGTGGTCCACCAACAAGTTGGTCAACGCCTGAAACGCCCCGCCCTCTTCCTGATTGGTCAACACGACGATGCCCAGGTTCAACTGCGGCAGGAGTGTCGTCTGCGTCACCATGCCCGTTAGGCCGCCGCCATGCGTGACAACCTTGCGGCCACGATAATCTTTCAGCGACCAGCCGAGGCCGTATCCCGCGAATTGCGCTTGCCCGTCGGCCAACTCGGGCGGGGCTTGGCCTACGGGCGACACCGTCTGCATCGACCACATCTGCCGGCTTGCTCGCTGGCTGAATAGGCGCTTGCCGCCGGGTATGATTTCGCCTTGTGCGAGCTGCACCAGCATCCACTTGGCCAAGTCAGTGACATTCGCCTTAACCCCGGCGGCCGGTGCCCAGACATCGTCGCGCGTCCACGGGATCGCCTTCAGTTCGCCTTCGAGACGCCAGCCGCGCGAGTGCGGCACGGCCGTGTTGTCCGTCTCGCGCAGGCCATTGTTGGTCATCTTCGTTTCCGTCATGCCGACCGGTGTGAAGACGCGCTCGCGGATGAAATCCTCATAGCTCTTGCCGCTGACCGCGTGAATCACTTCGCCCGCCACAACGAACATCAAGTTGTTGTAGGCGTAGGTGGAGCGGAAGCTGCTGGCTGGCTGGATCGACTTGACGGCGGCCACCACTTGATCGCGCGTGAGGGTTGTGTCGGGCCAAAACATCAAGTCGCCCGCGCCCAAGCCCAGGCCGGTTTTGTGTGAGACCAAGTCGCGTACTCGTACCTCGCGGCTGGCGTAGGGGTCGAACATCGCAAAGCTGGGCAAGTGCTTGGTGACGGGGTCGTCCCAACTGAGCTTGCCTTCGTCGACCAGGATGGCGAGGGCGGCGGTGGTGAAGGCTTTAGTGTTGGAGGCGATGCCGAAGAGCGTGTGCTCATCCACACGCGCCGGGCTGCCCAACTTGCGAACTCCATAGCCTTTGGTGGCGACAACCCTACCGTCCTTGACGATCGCGACGGCGATGCCGGGGACGTCGAATTCCCGCATCGATCTCTCCACCCAGGCGTCCAACCCCGGCGGCACCTGGGCCAGCAGAGAAATCGCATAGAGAAAGACAAGAACGCGCTTGAACAACATCCTTCCAGCTTAGGCCTTGGGATGAGCGTTTTGGTAGACGCGCTCCAAGTCTTCGATGGCGACCTTGGTGTAGATTTGCGTGGTCGAAAGCTGTGCGTGGCCCAACAGTTCTTGAATTGCGCGAAGGTCCGCGCCGGCGTTGAGCAAGTGCGTGGCGAAACTGTGGCGCAGCTCATGCGGGTGTACGCTGGGGTCGCCCAGCAGCATGGTTGCGTAGAAGCGTGTGATCTGGTGGACGGCGCGGGTGGTGATTCGCTTGCCTTGGTAGTTGAGGAAGACCGCCGTCTCTTCCGCCGCAGGGACTCGTGTGGCGAGGTATGTTTCCAGCGCTGCGCAGCCGGTTTGGCCCAGCGGCGTGGCGCGCTCTTTGCCGCCTTTGCCGCGCACGCGCAGCCAGCGTTCCTGAAGATCTAGATCTTCGATGTTTAGGCCAGTGAGCTCGCTTACGCGCAGGCCGCTGCCGTACAAAACCTCAAAGATGGCACGGTCGCGCTTGGGGAAGGGGCGCTTGAGATCGGGCTTGCCAATGTTGTCGAGCAGGAAGATCGCCGCCTCGGGCTCCAGCACTTGCGGCACCTTCTTGGGCGCCTTGGGCAGTCGTAAATACTTGGCGGGGTTCTTGTCGCAAAGCCCGTGCGTCCGGCAGTGGTGGAAGAAGCTGCGTAACGAACTGACCTTGCGGCGGATCGATGGCGCGGCAAGGTTTCGATCGTAAAAGGCCGTCATCCATTCGCGCAGTTCGTTGACGCCGAGAGTGGCGGGGGCGGGCGGCGCTGCGCCGGGCGGCGAGAAGAATTGGAGGAACTGCTCGAGATCGATCGAGTAGTTGCGCAAGGTATGCGAGCTGGGCGAGAGCAGCGCGCGTTGGTCGAGAAAGCCGAGGATGGCGTCGCGCAGGGCGGACGCGGGGAACTTCGCGAAGCGCTCAGACGGCGACGCTGAAATACTCATCGATCTTCTCCAGAGCCCGGCGGCAAACCTCGGCGTGCTTGGCCTTCTTGTCCTTGCGATAGAGGCGGGCGGCGGCTTCATCCAGCTTGGGTAAGAGGTCGAAGGTGATGTTGGCTGGCTGGTAGTGCTTGGGGTCCGCGCCAGAGATGTAGCCGCAGAGGCTGCCGATGGCGGTCTCGCGGGGGAAGGGTCGCGGGTCGACCAGAAACTGGGCGGCCGCCCAGCCGGTAGCGATGCTCTCGACATAGCCCTCAACCCCCGAGATCTGGCCGGCAAAGAAGATGCGCGGGTCGGACTTGAGTTGCAACGTGTCCGTGAGTAGCTCAGGCCCATTGATATAGGTGTTGCGGTGGATCTGGCCGTAGCGCAGGAACTCGGCTTTCTCCAGGCCCGGAATCATGCGGAAGATGCGCTGTTGCTCACCGAAGCGTAAATGATTTTGAAAGCCAACCAGGTTGTAGCTATCGCTGCGGCAGTTCTCTTTGCGCAATTGCACGGCGGCATGGGGCCAGCGCCCTGTGCGCGGGTCATCCAGGCCGGTGGGCTTCATCGGGCCAAAACGCAGCGTCTCGCGACCGCGCCGGGCGAGTTCTTCCACAGGGAGGCAGGCTTCAAAGAAGGGTGTGTGCGGGTTGTCCTCGGCGATGTGAAAAGGGACACTCTCGCCAGCCAGCAGCGCGTCGATAAACGCCTCGTACTCATCGCGATTGAGAGGGCAGTTGAGATAGTCGTCCGTGCCGTCGATGCTCTTGCCCCAGCGAGAGGCGGCAAAGGCGATGCTGGTGTTGATCGAATCGGCGTCGACGATCGGGCTGATGCTGTCGTAGAAGAAGAGCCGGTCAGAGCCCGTCACGCGGGCAATCTCAGCAGCCAAGGCGTCGCTGGTGAGGGGGCCAGAGGCCACAACGACGGGCGCATCGGCCGGGATCTCGCGCACTTCCTCGCGGATGACGGTGATGTTGGGGTGCGCCTCGATGCGGCGGGATACCTCGCGGGCGAATTCGATGCGGTCGACGGTAAGGGCGTGCCCCGCCGGAACGCGGGTCTGTTGCGCGACTTCCAGCAGCATGCTGCCGCCCCGGCGAAGTTCCTGCTTCAACAACCAGGGGGCGGAGTTTTCGCTCTCGCTCTTGAGGGAATTGCTACAAACCAGTTCGGCCATGTCGGCGGTCTTGTGCGCCGAAGAAGTGGCGATCGGGCGCATCTCATACAGTGAGACGGCCCGACCGTGTTGGGCGAGTTGCCAAGCGGCTTCCGTACCCGCCAAGCCTGCTCCGATTACATGCACGGGTCCACTGGCACCCTTGATTTTATTGATTTCCACGCGATTCTCTCCATCGTACCAAGTGATAGAATTTGCCCATGCCTCTATCGAGAAGACAGATTGTCCGGCTAGGCGGCCAAGCCGCCGCCACCTTCACGGCCGCATCCTATTCGCGCATCCTCGGTGCCAACGACAAGATCCAACTTGGGCTGATCGGCGCCGGCGGCCGCGGCACCTATGTCTGCAAAGTGTTTAACGACAGTAAGCAGGTGACGGTGGGCGCCGTGGCGGAAGTCTGGGGCGACCGCCTCGATAAGACGCTCACCGCATACCCAGGTGCCAGGGGCTTTACCGAACATCGCAAGCTGCTGGAGATGAAGTCGCTGGACGCGGTTCTGATCGCCACGCCCGATCACTGGCACGCGGGTTGCGCCATTGACGCGCTCAACGCGGGCAAGGACGTCTATGTAGAGAAGCCGTTGACCTTGAAGATGGAGGAAGGCCCGCTGATCGTCAAAGCGGCGCGCGTCAACGAGCGCGTCTGCCAAGTGGGCATGCAGCAGCGCTCGGGCAGTCACTATTTGCAGGCCAAGAAAGACTATATCGATTCAGGGAAGCTGGGCAAGATCACGCTGGCCCGCACCTGGTGGCACGGCAACGGGGCGCACTTGCAGAAAGCGCCAGCGGCGCTGGCAACAAAGCCAAGCAATCTCGATTGGGCGCGCTTTCTGGGCCCTGTGAAATGGCGCGATTACGATCCGCAGCAGTATTACAACTTCCGCGCCTTTCTCGATTTCGGCGGCGGCCAAGTGACAGATCTGTTTACGCACTGGATCGACGTCGTTCACATGTTCATGGAACAGGACGACCCGATCAGCGCGGTGGCGGCGGGCGGGGTTTATCACTACAACGATGGGCGCACCGCACCCGATACAATCCACGTGTTGCTGGAGTATCCGAAGAAGTGGACGGCCACTTTCGAGGCCACGCTAGCCCCAGGGATCAAGGGCGCGGCGGTGGAAATTTGCGGCACAGATGGGCGCTTGTACATCACACGAAGCGAATCGCAATTCTGGCCCAACGAGCGGAACGCGCAACCGGTAGTCGTCAAATCCACCGTCGATCAAACGGTGGAGCATGTGCAGAACTTCCTCGATTGCATGCGCTCGCGCAAGCGGCCCAACGGTGACGTCTACATCGGGCATCGCTCGGCGCAGGCCAGCCATCTGGGCAACGTTGCTTACGTGCAGCAGCGCCGGCTGAAGTTCGATCCGCAGCGCGAAGAGATTTTGCCGCTATGATCACGCGCCGGGGCTTGTTGGCGGGCGCTGGCGCGGCCTCTCTTGCGGCGCAAGCACCAAAACCGCGCAACATCATCTTTATCCTCACCGACGATCATCGCTACGATGCGATGGGCTTCCTCAAGGGGCAGAGCTTTCTAGAGACGCCTCACCTGGACGCGATGGCGGCCAACGGCGTGCACGCGCCCAACGCCTTTGTAACGACGGCGCTGTGCTCGCCTTCACGCGCCTCGATCCTCACCGGAAAGTAAGTTGTCCCGGCTGGGATCGGATTGTCATTGTCG
>JANXUM010000133.1 GCA_025356215.1 Bryobacter sp.
AGGCCGAAACCGAGGCCACCACGCTAGCCATCCTTCACGACGGCATTCCTGCCGACTTCGCACGCGTTGTCGAGCGCAGCGGCCTCAAGGCCGTTGAGGTTGCCAACGTCGCCACTGCCGTCGAGAAGAACCAAGCCGCCACCGGCATGACCGTCGCCGGCAAGGCGGTCACCGTCTACGCCGAAGGAACGCGCCAGTCGAGCGGCATCGCCGCCGACAAACTCCGCACCGCGCTCAATGAGCAACGTGACGCCCTTGTTCTCGAATCCTTGCGTGGCGCCAAGCTCGACCCCTCGGTGTTGAAGCCCTTCACCGTCAAGCGCGAGAACGTCGCCAGCGAGCGCAAGATGGGCGGCTTTCTGCTGGGCAGCATGTTGGGCTACGTTGTGATCCTGCTCATGTTCTCGGGCGGCATGTACGCCGCCATCGACATGACGGCGGGCGAGAAAGAACGTAAGACGCTCGAAGCGCTCCTGGCCAGCCCGGCTAGCCGCACCGACCTGGTGATGGGCAAGATCCTTGCCTGCATGACCGCCACTTACCTCACCGCGCTGCTCACCACGGCCAGCCTCTTCTACAGCCTCAAGAGCGGAGGAGACCGCATGAAGGGCATGGAGGCGATGGTCGGAAACGTCCCTACAGACCCGCAGACCATCGCGCTCATGCTCATGACCCTGCTGCCCGTCGCCATCATGGCCGGGGCACTTATGGTCTCGATCGCATTGATCGCGCGCAGTTTCAAAGAGGCGCAGAGCTATCTCACGCCTCTAATCATGCTGGTGATCTTCCCGTCGCTACTTGGCGGTCTGCCGGGCATGGAACTGACGCCGCTGTTCAGTTTCATCCCGATCTTCAACGCCAGCCAATTACTCAAGGGCATCCTCCAGGGAGAAGTACCCATGCTGCCGCTAGTATTGACTAACCTGGCCAACGTGATCTATGCCGCCATCTGCTTTGCGTTTGCGGTGCGCAGCTTCAACGACGAGAAGGTGCTGTTCCGGACCTGAGTTAGCTCCGGGCGCGCATCGAGGCCATGAACGCTTCGCGATCGCGGGTGAGCGGCGGCACCTGACCGAGCAGGCGCTGACTCACCATGAGCTGCGCGCGATGGTGCATCTCATGTTCCTTCGGTGCCAAGAGCATCTCAAAGCGCGTCTTGGTGGGCGGCGTCATCCCGGCCGGGAAACTCACGACCTCCGCCAGCAGATCCTCGCTGACACCCTCGAGCCAAGTGGCAAATTGCTCGCCTTCTTTTTCGAGAGCGGTCAGGATCGCGGTCTTGCTCGTCAGCGTCGCTTCCTCGGCGCCAATCTTCCCCATGTAGCTCATGAAGTCGAAGCCCTCCAGCGTCGACAGATGTTCCGCCCCATGGATAAAGGCCGGGAATCGCGTGCCCAACGCGATGTGGCTGAGCAATCCCGCAATGCTCTTGGACTCGGGGGTTGCGCGAAACCCGTAATCCTTCTCGTCGATTTCGTTAGCGATTCTGATCGTGTTCTTCCGCACCAACCTGAAGCTGGCGGCAAGGTCTTTCGCACCGTAAATGTTCATGGTTCCAGTTTATAACTCGACTCCCAAGTCGCTCCACCCGAGCACCTTTCCCTGCCGGCAGACCTCGTTGCCGAGGATGGCGGTGAGAGCAGCGGTGGCCCCGACGACGGCGTCCGAGGCGATCTTGGTCCCTTTCTGGATGCTGCTGAAGAAGGCGGCGGTGTGGGCGTCCGGGTCCTCCTGGATCTTGGGCGAGAGCACGGTCTGCTGCTTGCCGTCTGCCGAGTACATCGTCGCCGAACCCATCAAGTCGACAGACCCCTTTGACCCGTAGACATAGACCGACTGATTGTTGAATGGCAGGTTGCGCGGGTGGAAAACCATCTGCGTGAACGCGAGCTTGACGCCGTTCGCATACTCGTAGGTGAGACTCTGATGATCGAAAATGTCGCGCCCCGGGGGCTCGTTCTTGTGCAGGTTGATGCCTCCGAATCCCGCCGCCCGCGTGGGGTGCGCGCCGATGGCCCAGTTGCACAGGTCGAGGTTGTGGACCGATTGCTCGACAAGATAACCACCCGATTTCCGATAGTTGAAGTACCAGTCGCCTGAAGAGCCGTTGTAGTCGAGGTCCGCCGAGGCGTGGCGCTGGGCCTTGACGAAGAGCAGGTCGCCGATCACGCCCTCATGGATTTGGCGGATCGCCTCGCCCAGTTGCACTTGAGATCGCAACTGCTGGCCGGATTGGAAGACGCGACCACTCGCCTTGGCCGCTTTCAGCAGATCGCGAATCGACTCGGGCGTGACGCCCACTGGCTTCTCGCAGTAGACATGCTTGCCAGCCTTGAGAGCGGCGATGGCCATCTCGGCGTGCAGATGGGGCGGCGTAGCGATGAACACGGCTTCAATGCTTTTGTCGTCGATTACTTTACGCCAGTCCGTCGCCGTCTTGGGGCTGGATGCCGCAGCAACGGTGGCCGCCTTGTCGAGGCGATCCGGCTTGTTGTCGCAAACCATCGCGACGCGGGCATTGGGCTGGTTGATCACGCTGCCCAGGAGAAACGAACCTCGATTGCCGACGCCGATGATGGCGGTGGCGGTGCGGTCCTTGGTAGGTTGAGCCAGGGCCGCGCTGGCGCTTATCAGGAAGCTTCTTCTGTGCATGGTTTTATCCTATTGAGATTGTAGGCCCGCGACAACGGCCTCGATGTATTCGCGAGCGCGGCGCAAAGATGTTTTCAAAAGTGAGCGGAATCGTCAGGCCCATGTTGAGGACCGGCGTCAGCAGTTCTGGATGTCGGCGATGGAGTCCCGCCGTTTGTAGTCCAAAACGTTACCTGCGTCGTAACAGATCTTCACTGACGGATGCGCCACCTCGGCTACAATCGCCGCGCACTGTCGGCCCGTGCCCGTGTTGCCGCCGTGCTACTTGATGACGACCGCTACGCCGGCGGCTTTCGCGTGCGGGGCGCTGTCCTCAGGGTCTGAATGAAGGCCGGCCTTGCGCCCGCTCAAGCGAAAATGCCGAGTAGGGAAGCGTCATGCAGGCAAACTGGAACCGCGTCGGGCGGCTCTGGGCTGCCAGAAGCGGAGCGGCCAAAAGTGAGCGTCTTGTCGTCATCAGTCGAAGTTCTAATATACTTCTCGGCGTGAAGACTTTCTTATTGTGTTCTTTGTTTGCAGTCTCCGGGTTGGCACAAGATTGGCTCCAGATGTTCAACGGCAAGGATCTTGCCGGTTGGACGCCAAAGATCAGCGGCTATGCTTTCGGCGACAACTTTGCCAACACCTTCCGCGTGAAGGACGGCTACCTGAGCGTCGGTTACGAGGGCTACGATTCCTTTCTGGACTTAAACAAGGCCGGCAAGTTTGGCCACCTTTTCTACCAGCGGCCATTTTCCTACTACACGATCGCGGTCGAGTACCGCTTTGTCGGCGATCAAGCCAAGGACGGCCCAGGCTGGGCCACGCGCAATAGCGGCATCATGATCCACGGGCAAGATCCCAAGTCGATGGGCAAAGACCAGGACTTTCCGATCTCGATCGAAGTCCAGTTGCTCGGCGGGTTGGGCAAGGGTCCGCGTCCCACCGCCAACCTTTGCACACCGGGTACCAACGTTGAGCGCGACGGCAAGCTGTTTACGCCGCACTGCCTCAACTCAACATCGAGGACCTACGATGGCGACCAGTGGGTACGCGTCGAGGTGGTTGTGCATGGCGGGGAGACGGTCGACCATCGGGTCGACGGCGTCAGCGTCCTGAAGTACGAGAAGCCTCAAGTCGGCGGGGGCAACGTCTCGCACTTTGACCCGGCCGCCAAGCCCGACGGAAAGATTCTCGAAGGGGGATGGATCTCGCTGCAGAGCGAGAGCCATCCGGTGCAATTCCGCAAGGTCGAGATCTTGAATCTGGAGGGCTGCATGGATAAGAAAGCCAAGAACTATCGCGACTACTTCGTCAAGGCAGACGCGAAGGCTTGCCGGTACTAATCGATGAGTGACTCGAACTTTATCGCGCTCGACACCGCCGCGCTGCCTTGGGAGGAGCGCTGGAATGAGCATCTGGGCAAAACGCTCTATCGCAAGAACCTGGTTACGGACCCCGACACGGGCATGGAGGTGCGCATCGTCAAGTACCCGGCGGGGGTGATCAACACCACCCACACCCACCCCTGCGCGCACGGCATGTACGTGATCGAGGGGACGCTGGTGACCAACCGCGGCAGCTTTGGCCCGGGGCACTTTGTCTGGTTTGCCGAGGGTGAAGTGATGGAGCACGGCGCAACCCCAGAGCAGGACGTTGTCGTGCTCTTCATAACCAACAAGCCGTTTGAGATCCACTACCGCTAGTACTTCACTTCAGCTTGAGCGCGGCGGGTACGTTGGTGTAGCTTTGGCCCCAACAGTAGATCTTGCCCACCCAGGACAGGCCGCACACGTCGCCACTGCCCACCGCAAGTTCTCTAAATCGTACCGACCCGCTCACCGCGACGGGTTTGTAAGAATTCAGGTTGACTCCGTTTCCGAGTTGCCCTCGTTCGCCAAAGCCCCAGCAATAGGCTTGGCCCTTTGAGTCAAGGCCGCAAACCGTTCCGCGCTCCAGGTCAACCCCCATCAGGTTGAGATTGCCGTCGACGGGCACAGGCGTTGGATTGCAGGCATAATCCTCGGAGAGATGGCAGGTTTGGGCTGGCTTTGAGACGCCAAGTTCACCCCACTTTTGGCTGCCCCAACAGTAGGGCTTGCCATCCGAGGCGACCCCGCAGGCGGCCAGCGCGCCGATCGCTACGCTGGTGAAAGCCAGCTTGCCGCCGCCAACAAGCACCGGCAATTGCTGCGGGCCGGTGTCCCCCGTACCGACCTGGCGGAACTGCGGATCGCCCCAGCAATACAGCTCTTGCGTGTCCACGGTAATGGCGCAGCGGACGCCGCCGTTGGCCTCGATCTTGCGATACTTGCGATCGCCTTTGACGGCAATCGGCTCAAGGGCGCAGGGACGGCCGTTCAAACATTTCCCTGGGGCGTCATAGTTGCCTTGGCCGAGTTGGCCGTTCCCGTTGTCACCCCAGCAGTAGGCCTGGCCGTCGGCGGTGAGCGCGCAGGTGCCGGTGGAGCCGGTGCTGATCTTGGCGAAGACGACCGACCCGGCAACCGGCGTCGGAACGCTCGCATCTTTAGGGCTCCCGGATCCGAGCTGGCCATTCGCGTTGTCGCCCCAGCAGTAGCTGGCACCCTTAGAGTCGATGCCGCATGTGGATTCGGCTCCGGCGCGGATTGTTTGCAACTTCAGTTTCCCCGCCGCCCGAACCGGCACGGCGGAGGCTGTCGTCGTCCCGGTGCCGAACTGGCCTTTGCCGTTCTGCCCCCAACAGTAAGGCGCGTCGCCGCGCAGCGCGCAAAAGTGGCCGTTACCGCCGGAAATCGAGCGGTGGGCGGCGCAGGAGGTCGTCAACAGCAGAATGGGCAGGACAAAGAGAAAGCGTTGAACGGGCATATGGTCTCGTAGCTTGGCACAATCCAGTGGGCGGTTCAAGGGGGTGTTAATGAATTCGCACAAGGGGATTGCAATCGCTTGCGAGTAGTGTTAATTTCTTAGCATGACCGAACTAAGTCGGCGGGAACGCCAATTGGTCGAGATCCTTTTGCGCAAAGGCAAACTCACCTCGCAGCAGGTGCGTGAGGAACTGGCCGATGGCACCAGCAACAGCACGATCAGGACTCTGTTGCGGATCCTGGCCGACAAGGGCCACATCAGGGCCAATCTGGTTGAGGGCCGCTATGAGTATGAGGTGGCGCAAAGCAAGGACCGTGCGGCCAAGGCAAGCCTCAAGAGCTTGTTGAGTACCTTCTACGGGAACTCGGCCGAGAAGGCGATGGCGGCGTTGATCGATCAATCGGCGGCAAAGATGAGCCGGGAGCAATTGGACCGGATCGCCCAGATGATCGAGGCAGCGCGAAAGGCGGCGCAGAAATGACGTGGGCCTTCTGGTGGAAAGGCGCGCTGCTGGGCGCGGCGGTCTGGGGTGTCTTGCGCGCGCTACCGCGTCTGAGCGCGGCGCAGCGCTTTCAGGTGTGGGCGCTGTATCTGGTTAGTCTGCCGTTGCTGGGGTTGCTGCCCACTGCCGGACTGGCCGCTTTGACCATTCGCGCCACCGCCGGGCCCGCCGTGGCGACCGCGATGCGGACTACCGCAGCCGGGCTGCCGCTCTACTGGTCGGTCGCCGCACTTTTGAGCATTTGGTTTTTGTGGCGGCGCTTTGCCGCCTCCCGCATTTGGATGCGAGCGCGGGGAACGGCGTCGCTGCGATACAGCGACGAGATCAGCGGGCCGGTGGCCTATGGATTATTCCGCACACTTATCCTTTTGCCGCTGGGCGCGGAAGAGTGGCCGCAGGAAACGCTAGACCAAGTGCTGGCGCATGAGCGGGCGCATGGCCGCCGCTTCGACATTGCTTGGGATTTGTTGGGGTCGCTGGCGGTGGCGCTTTGCTGGATGCAGCCCTTTGCCTGGCTTGCGTTGCGGGAGTTGCGCCGCGAGCGCGAGTGGGCTTGCGACGACTTGGTGCTGGACGAGGGATTGGACCGGATTGAGTACGCGCAGACAATTTACAAGTTTGCCGCGGAGTCTTCGCTGCAGCCCGCAATGGCTGGCAGCGGGCGCGGAAACTTGGAGGACAGAATGAAACACTTGTTAAACATGAATGCTCCCCGCCGCAAAGCGACCTTGCTTTCGGCGATACTGGCCACCGTTGGTTTGGTGGCGCTGGCTACGATCATGCCGATGTTGAGCGTGGCGCAAGAGAAGACCAAGAAGTACGACGTTGCGCCGAGGGTGACTTACAAGGTGGAGCCGCAGTACACCGAGGACGCCAAAGACCGGCAAGTTGCAGGTACCGTCATCCTGAAAGTAACCGTGCGGACTTATGGCGGCGCGGACAACGTCGCGATCGTCCGCAGCCTCGATCCAGACCTGGATGCGAAAGCGATCGAGGCTGTGAAGTTATGGCGCTTTGAGCCGGCGATGAAGGACGGCCAACAGATCGACGTCGACGCGACAATCGAGGTTAACTTCAAATTGATGTAGTGTCTAGCGGGGAGTGATCTTGAAATTGCGGAATTGCGCGGTTTCAAAGAACGAGCCCAGTCCTACTTTACCGGAGGTTAGCGATACGTCCACCGCATCGAGCGAGGGCAGTCGCTGGCCTCCAACCTCGACTACGATTCGCCCAGACTTTGCGTCGTAGTCCATCTTCACCTTGGTCCAATCCGCGGTGGGCAGTCCGCCCGCGCCGACACCCTTGGAGATGCGAGAGCGGTCGGAACCATAGACGTGGAAGATGCCGTTGTGCACGATTTGCTTTTCGGGGGAGTCGACGCTCAAGTGGGCGTAGTTGAAGTGAGCGCCGTCGCGCCAGTTGTAGACGAGAATCAGACTGCCCGAGTCCCGTTTGACATCGCACTCGAGCGTGAACGAATCGAAGTCACGGCTATCGAGCAGCGCGTAGTGCATCGGGTAGCGAGGGTTGGCCTCCTGCGGGCGGGCGACGAGCATGGCGAGCTCTCCGTCGCGAAAAGCCCAATCTCCGGCCTCCCGGACCTTCCATTTTTGTCCAAAAGCGTCAATCGTGTCTCCGGCGAGCGCGAACATCAAGACTAGCGGCAGCATTCCTTCTAAAATAGATGATTTGATGGACCTAGAACAGCAACTGGCAAAAATGCGCGAGGACTGGGACGCCCGTGCCCGCGAAAACGCCAAACATTACGTGCAGACGGCGCAGACCGAATGGTCGGATGAGGAGTTCTACGCTTCTGGCGAACAGACGGTGGCCGAAGAGATTCGCACCGACATGATCAACATCTGTCAGGGCAAAGATCCCAAGCAGATGCGCGTCCTGGAGATCGGCTGCGGGGCGGGGCGCGTGACGCGCGCGCTGGCCAATCTGTTTGGCGAGGCCTACGCGGTGGATGTCAGCGGCGAGATGATCGCACAGGCCAAGAAGGGCTTGGTGAATCATCCCAATGCGCATGTTTTCCAAAACAACGGCAAGGACTTGAGTGTGCTGCCCGAGATTGGCTACGACTTTGCGTTCTCGACGATCGTGTTTCAGCACATCCCGTCCAAGGAAGTGATTGAAACTTACGTGCGCGAAGTGGGGCGGCTGTTGCGGCCGGGGGCCTTGTTCAAGTTCCAGGTGCAGGGCTACACGGGTTGCGACGCCGTGGTTGACGACACATGGGTGGGTGCCAGCTACAGCGACGAGGAAGCAAAGGAAATGGCCGAGCGCTGCGGGTTTGAACCGCGCCATCGGCATGGCGCGGGAGAGCAGTACTTCTGGCTGTGGTTCTTTAAGCTCTAGCCGGCTATTTGGTGATGTAAGGCCAGGCGTTGATCAGCCTGTAGCCGTATTTGTCTACCATGACGTAGGCGGCTGTGCCGGCAATCATCAGGATGGCAAAGAAGCTAATCAAGACTATATGCCAGGGGAACTTCTTACCCTCGCGGGAAAGCACCAGCAGGTAGCCGGCGAAGACTCCGATGAAGTACAGCAGGATCATCGGGATCGCGAAGATGAGCAGGTTGACGATGTCGGGAGTCGGCGTGATGACGGCCGCCAGAATCGTGATTCCGAGAATGGCGTAGCGCGAGTGCTCCATCAGGAAGCCGGGCGTAACCACC
The DNA here is from genome assembly GCA_025356215.1 of Bryobacter sp. Classification (GTDB taxonomy): domain Bacteria; phylum Acidobacteriota; class Terriglobia; order Bryobacterales; family Bryobacteraceae; genus Bryobacter. The sequence goes on from JANXUM010000133.1 coordinate 8,665, forward strand.
CGCAACATGGTCAGGAAGAAGATCAGTACCGGCAACTCGAACGTGGCGCTGATGCCGAGCATCACATTGACGAACAGGTCAAAGTAGGAAACGATCGAGACGACGGGGACAATCTTTGCGCCGACGTTGCCCGCGTCCTGGCCGAAGTTCATCCCGATACCGAGCAGGAAGGCGAGGCCGAAGCGGAAGGCAACGAAGTAGGCGAAACAGCCGCCCATGATGAAGAGCCCCGCAGTGCTGAGCACAAACGGAACCGCCATCTTGCGCTCCTTCTTGTAGAGGCCGGGAGCGACGAAGGACCAGATCTGCCAAAGAATCCACGGAGACGCGATAAAAAGAGAGGCGAGGAGCGGCAGCTTGAAGTAAACCACCAGGAAGCCGTCCATTGGGTCCAACTGGGCCAAGTCGGGTTTGGCGCCGATCGCGCGCAAAGCGGCCGCGGCGGGTTCTGAGACGATCTCCCAGAGCTTGCCGGCAAACAGAAGGCAGCCGGCATAGCAGACCACCAAGCCGACAACCGCTTTGATCAGGCGGGAGCGAAGTTCTTCGAGGTGGTCGAGGAAGGACATGCGGAGCATGCCGTCGTCATCTTCGTCTTCCTCATCGGCCGGGGGCGGCGGAGGCGGAGGGGGCGGGGGAGTGTAGCTGGCGCTGTCGGCTGGCTGATGTGCCAAGGCCAGTTCCGATCCGGGGTTCTCGTGTGGATTGTCGTGATGTGCAGCGTTATCAACGCCACCGGGGTGGTCGTGCGCGGGCACACCATTCTTCTCTTGCTCGTCCTGCGGCATTGTCTAGTGCTTCCTTACGCGTTGGTCTGGTGCTCTTTGGCCTTTTCCGTTGCGCTTTCCGCAGTGGACATTACCGCCGGATCCTCATCGATGTGAGTACCGACAGCGACTGTTCCTTCGGCTTGGGCGATTTGCAGGGTCTCATGACCCGCGGCGGAGCTTTCCTCCGTCGCGGCGATTTCCGTGTGCGTCCCCTCGATCGACGTCCCCTCGATCGACGTCCCCTCGGCCACAACATCCGAATTGTAATCCGGGTGGCTGTAGCCGTCGTAGCTGTAGCCATAGTCGTCGTGGTAGGTGTTGCTGTGATCGTAGACCGTGTTGTTGAGGTCTGTGCTCAGCTTATACGCTTCGTCCTTGATCGGCGCGGTTTCCCGCTCGATGTTGGCCATCTCCCGGTCAAAGGTTGAGCGTAATTCGTTGGACGCACGGCGGAATTCCGTGAGAGCCTTGCCGATGTTCCGGCCAAGCTCGGGCAGTTTTTTGGGGCCGAAGATGAGCAAAGCAAGCGCAAAAATAAAAATGGTTTCTTGAAAGCCCAAGGGTCCCATAGCTGTCCTCCTATTCCTACATTGTAACTGACAGCCCCGGTGTGATCTACTTTCCTTGATGAAGCACTACATTCTATTGCCGCTTGCGGCCGCTCTGGCTTGCGCCCAAGTGAAGATCACGCAGGCCCCCGACCGGCTGCGAGTTGAGATCGACGGCAAGCATTTCACAGACTACGTGATCAGCGCCGATGCGACCAAGCCCTACCTGCATCCATTGCGGACGGCCGAGGGCAAGCAAGTTTCCCGGAGCTTTCCGATGGACCTTGTGGAGGGCGAAAAGCGCGACCATCCGCATCACCGCGGGCTGTGGTTCAGCTACGGAGAAGTCAACGGTTGGGACTACTGGGCCAACGAGAAGAGCCAGAAGGGCGTGGGCAAGGGGCGCGGTGAGATCAAGGTCGTCAAGGTGAAGGACATCAAGAACGGCAAGAAGAGCGGGTCGGTTTCGACGATGCAGGACTGGATCGACGGCACAGGCAAGCGCGTGATTTCCGAGGCGCGGACGATGACCTTTTACTCGGACCCGGCGCTGCGGACGATCGATTTCGACATTACGCTAACGGCAGTCGAGGACGCCGAGTTTGGCGATACGAAGGAAGGCGCGTTTGCGCTTCGCCTGGCGCGCAGCTTGGAAGAAGACAGCGGCGGCGTAATGGTGAACGCCGAGGGCGCGGAGAAGGAAAAGAATGTCTGGGGCAAGCGCAGCGCGTGGGCTGACTACTCTGGCACCTTGGATGGTGCCAAGGTTGGCGTCATGATTCTCGATCACCCCACCAATCCGCGGCACCCGACCTATTGGCACTCGCGCGCCTATGGCCTGTTTGCGGCCAACATGTTTGGCGAGAAGGACTTCACCAAAGACAAGAGCGCCAAGGGAGCGGGCACCTTAAAGGCCGGGCAATCCTGGCGATTCCGGTTCCGGGTGATTATTCACCCCGGGGATCTGAAGAGCTTTGATGGGGCGGCGGCGGCGAAGAAGTATGCGGCTCTGAAGTAGAACGGGGTTCGAGGAAGCCGTCGGCGGAAAGGCTGAGAGCTAAGTCAAGTTCGAGCCAATCGTCGAGGCGCGTTTGAGCTTTTGCCGTGGCGTCAGTTGCCGTCTCGCTATCGAGATAGCGCAGCAGGCGCGACGGCGAGCGGAACTTGAGGCCGGTCGGCGTCTCTTGAATTTCGAGACCGAAGGGCAAACGGCCCCAGGTGCCGATTTTGGCGCCGTGTTGGGTTTCGCCGCTGAAATTGACGGTGGGCGAGGACAGAGCCAGGGCACCGCCGGCTTCAGCGATCTCAAGGACGGGAAGGCAGCGATCGTCGAGTGGGTCGTTTGCAGGTTCCGTGCCCGCGTCATCGATCACCATGACATGTTTGCTACCGGCGTGCGCGGCGGAGAGTTGATCGGCGGTGACGATTTCAAAGTCGGCGGGCCCCGGGTCGAGTTTCAAAGTGGCTCCATGGAGGAGCGGTGCCCAGAAGCCCAGCGTGAGGCTGGCCGAGCGATGGAGTGGGACTTGATTTCTGACTGTGACGCCGGGTTTGAACCAGAAGACGCGGCGCATGGCGTTTGCCGATGCGGCGATGCCGCGATGGGAAAGAACGACTGGGCCACGCGGTGAGGTAACGATGGCGGCGGCGCTCTCACGGCGCATGGCGAGTGTGCAGACCTGGCGCCAGGCGCGGTGTGGCGACAGAGTGCGGTAGACCCAGATGCGAGAACGATCCCGCGAATCGATGCGTTCGATCACGCGACCGATGAAGAACATCGCGTCGGTCTTTACCACGTCGTGGGATTGAAGCCAAGACTGCGACGTGATGATCGCCGAGAGACCGTGCTGTTGGACGAAGCTGTCGTATTCGGCTCCGCGCAAGTCGGGGATGTCCATGGCGACGTGGCCGGCAAGGACAAGCGAGATATGAGCGACTGCCCGTTCGGTGCCGTCGGGCAGGAAGACACCGAAGCGCTTTTTGCGGCGGATGCGCCGATTGATGTGGCGGGCGAAAATGAGTGAGGTGGAGGCCAGTGTGCCGTAGGTCGTTACCTTGCCGTTGGAGACCAGCGCGGGCTTGTTATCGAACTGGCGGGCGGCGGCGAGGAAGGCCAAGGGCAGGATGGCGGCGCGTTCTGAATCGCGAAACGCCGCGTTGACTTCGAGGTGTTTGACGATACGCCATAACTCAACAGGGGTGACGGTCGAGGGGAGCGCTTCGCCGTATTCGATCTCGACTGTGCGGAACAGGCGGGGGATTCGCAGGTGAACTTGCTGCTCGCCGAAGCTGAGGAGCGAGGTCCAGAGCCCGTTCATGTAGGCGGGGATGACGGGGATCTGCGTGCCCGAGACGAGGCGGGTGAAGCCTTTTTGGAAAGGATGAAGATGGCCGCTGCGGGTAATGCCGCCCTCGGGGAATATGCCCGCGAAGTGCCCTTCTTCGATACCGGCGCGAGCTTTGCGCAGACTCTCGACGACGTCGCGGCGGGCACCTTGCGAAATGGGCACGGTGCGGAAGAGGTGGAGGATGAAGGCCGTGATCGGGTTCTTGTAAAAGGCGTCGAAGACGAGGAAGCGCACCATGCGCTGGGTGAAGGCGCCGAGGAGAAAGCCGTCGAGCATCGTTACGTGGTTGGAGAGCAGGAGACCGGCGCCATCGCCCGCGTAGTTTTGCGATCCGTAGATGCGGAAGCGGTAAGCGCCGCGTAGAAATGCCATAACGGCCAGGCGAAGTGTGAGGGGCCACATCTCCAGCGTGAGGACGAAGAGAAGGCTGGCGGCAACGGTGGCGGCCCATGGCGGGGCGGCAAGGCCAGCGGCGGCGGCAACGGCGGCCAACAGACCGCGTGTGGGAAAGCTCGCCTTGAGGTTGTGTGTGACGAGGACGGCGGTGGGGAGAGTGACGCCAAGCCCGGCGGCTGCGACCAACGGCTGCGAAAACAAGATGCCGGCCAGGTACACGGCGGCGCCGGGAATCAGAAGGCCGGGTTCACCGCGCCGGTCGGCGACGGCGAGCGGCAGGGTTGCGAACAACATCGCGACCAGGGAGCAGGGAAGGATCAGCCAGGGCGCGACGCCTTTGGCGAAGACGCCGAGACTGAGACCAAGGAGGATCCAGCCGGCAAGGTTGCGCAGGCGAGTGCCTTGCAGTTCCCGGCTCTTGAAGGCGGGGAGCAACGCCGCCGATGAACGCTCGCCGAGAAACATCGCGCCGAAGGACAAGATGAGGCAGAGAGCGGCGACGATGTTGCGGTCAAAGGGGATAGCCCCCAGGGGGCGCAGCAACACCGAGCCGATGGCGAGAGCCAGAAATAGACCAACCTCGCGAGAAGCAATCGTTTTCGCCTGATCGGCACCGTGGGTGATCTGGCGCCAGCCAACGCGCCTGCTCAGCAATGGGAACAGCGCGACCAGGGACAGCGCCGAACCGGTGCTGAGAGCCAAGGTGGCGAAGAGTTTTTCAAAGAATTCGAGAATGATCTGCTGACGAGCGCCCTGCATGCGGATACCCTGAGAAGTGTAGCAATGACTTTTACCCCTGAGGTCTGTTGAGTATGCCATCTCTCACAATTCTTTGCATTGCGAGCTATGAGAAAGGCCACGAATTCCTGCGCGAAATGAAGCGCCAGGGATGCCGCGTGCTCCTGTTGACCTCTCA